>DAIDTN010000135.1 GCA_027457185.1 Burkholderiales bacterium
CGCGGGGTTCGCGCGCCACAGTCAGCGCGCGTCTTCCTTGCCGCCCACGGTCAAGGCCAGCGCCGTGCGGATGGCCTCCGGCGCTTTCATGATGTTCATAAAGCTGTTCGCTCCCATCATGGAAAGATCGGGGAAGGAAATGGCGATGCGGAAGCGCGCATACAGCGCATAGACCTTGTTGCCGGAAACCAGGATGTCATAGGGCAGGTGCGCGGTGGATTTGATATTCTTGAAGTCGATCTCGCTCATGATGTACTTGTCGTCCATGTACTTGTGGTCGCCCTCGCCCTTCATCGCGACGCCGAACAGCGTTTCCTTCTTGCCGATGACGTCCACGCGATAGACCTTGGTCACGCCGTATTTGCCCGCGGCGAGTCCCGCCTCGACCGCTTTCAGCGCGTCCTCGTAGCTCGCGAAGCTGGCCAGGGTGTTCGGCTCGTTGAAATACTCCATGCCGAACATGTAGTGATACTTGCGCAGTTCGGCCGGGGTGAGGCCTCGGGCGCCGAATTCCTTTACTTCGCCAAGCGCCGCCTGCAGCTTCGCCGCGGTATCCTTGAGGTCCCCCGCCATGCGATAGGCATTCGCGAGATAGGGCGGATTGGTATAGGACACTTGGATCTGGTCCCCGACCTTGGTTACGGCAACGCGCATCGCCGCGCCGAAGCCGCCATGTTCTGACTTCGCGGCGTTGCTGCGCAGCTCGTCGTCGGTAACGCCGATCACGGTCGCCCCGGGATAGGGCGAGTAGCTACCGGCCAGGGTAAAGCCGGCCTTGGTCAGTGCCGCCTCGGTGGCTGCAAGCTTCTGTGCCAGATCCCCCGGCCCGGTGGAGGCCAGCACGAACGGTTTCAGGACGACGTCCTGGGCAGATGCAAGCGTGGCGCTCAGGGCCAGGGCCACCGCAGCGATGATTTTCCAGATTTTCGGCATGATTTTTCTCCTGATTGAATCTATGATTTTCTGAATTCCAAAAAAAAAGCTGAAGGCGTAATCGCCCTCAGCCCTTTTTCTAATCGCGAATTTCTCAGTATGTTCGGCTTACTTCAGCTTTACGCTGTAGGCGATGCCGAGCGAGTTTTCGTACATCTGAATCTTGTCGGTCGCGTTGTCGCCGAGCCAGGTGTTGAACAGGCTGGGTCCCGAAACGGAGTTCCTGAACGCATGCATGTAGGCCATGGTGATCTCCGAATCCTTGCTCACATCATACGTGAAGCCGAGCGTCGCGTGATTCTGCACCACGCCCGGCGCGATCATGTTGAAGGTCACGTCGCGGGCCTGGATCGGATTGTCGGTGTGGTTGTATCCGGCGCGCAGGATCAGCTTCGGGTTGTACTGGTATTCGGCACCGAGCTTGAACACGTTGACGCTGCTCCAGCCGAAGCCCCGGCAGCTGCCGCAGCCGAGTGAGTTGAACACGCCGCCTGGTGGCAGGCCCGGGCCTGCGGCCGGGGCATCGAGCGCGGTTCTGCTCGAATTGCTAACCGAACTGATACCCGAATAGTTGATCCGCTCGTAATCGACGGCAATGGTCCATGCCGGGTTCGCCTTGAACGCGACGCCCAGACTCAGACTCTCCGGTATATCGAAAGCGCCCTGCCCGGCGAACAAGTCCTGGTACTTGTTGAACTTGCCCATCTTGACCTTGCTGGTGTAGCTCGCGCCCAGGGTCACGGTATCCGACACCTTGCCCATCCAGCCCAGCTTGAGACCATAGCCATAGGTCGTGTCGTTGCCGCGTTCCGTCAAGTTGTTGGTCGGATACGCCGCCGGGTTGAAACCGGAGTTGAAGGCCGTGCTGGTGTATCCATAAAACGCGCTCAGGCCTTCGGCCTTGAACTGCTGGGCCGCGAGCAACAGCGATACGCCGAAGGAATTGTCCTTGTTTACCTTCTTCGCGAAAGTCGGCGCAATGATCAGTTGCGAGAGATTCATGCCCAGCTTGCCCTGACCGCAAAGCATGTTATATCCGCCCGGCACTCCCGACTGCCCGGAAGCTCCGTTAAAGCCAGCACCAGGGGTATTGTTGCAGGCGGTCGCAGTGCCAATCTGCCCGCCATTGAAATCGGTATTCATGCCACCATTGCCATACACGCTGACGCCGACGGACATATCCCATCCTATCATGCGGTTGTAGCCGAACTCGGGAACAAAGAACAGGTTGCTGCCGCTGCTCACCGCCCCGTCCATGCCGGTGCCGTTGCCGGAACTACCACTGCGCGATATGTCGCGCTTCGGACTGAACAAGTCCAAGCCAATGTCGAACCGGTCGCACGCCCAGACCATGCTCGCCGGGTTATTGGCGCCGCCGAATGAATCGTCGGCCATCGCCACCGATGCGCCACCCATGCCCTTGGCTTTCATGCCGTAGCCGTGCGGAAAATACCCGTCCGTCGCCAGCGCCAGCGACGGGATCGCAAACGCGGCAAGCAGCGCCGATGCAAGTATTGTGCGTTTCATTTCAGTCCCCCTCTCTTTGTAATTGCAGCGGTTGTTTTAAACGAGTCTAGACAAACAGCGTGACGTCGGCTTCCTGCGCCATCGGCAGGAAGCTCGCAGCGCCGCAGTATTCCTTCACCTCGGGGATGAAATCCTCGTGGGTGAAACCGAACAAGTCGACTGTCATCTGGCAGCCGATCATGTTCACTCCGGCCTCGAGGCACAGAGAGCGCAATTCGGAAATGTCGGCGACGCCGTTGTTCTTGATCGTCTGCCGCATTAGCGTGGAGGCGAAGGATTCGAATCCGGGGATGCCGGCCTGAACCAGATTGGGGATGTTCCAGTTGATGCCTTTGAACCAGTCCGGGCCGAAAGGCATTTTCATCGGCATGCCCGGATTGCCGAGCGGGCTGATCTTGAGGTCGGAGATATCCTTCTTCAGCAGCTGCAAGCCGTAGAAGGTGAAGAATATGGCCACGTTCCAGCCCAGCGCCGCCGCGGTCGAGGCCAGGATGAAGGGCGGATAGGCCCAGTCCAGGGTGCCCTTGGTGGCGATGATAGTCATCGAAGGCGTCTTGTTCGCCTTCATTTCCGCCAGTTTTTCTTCGATTTTCTGCGGCAGGATTTCGTCCAGCCGCTGCCGGACGATTTGCTCGATCAGTGCAACATCAGGGGTGGCACCCATTTTATCCTCCAGTTATGGTCCTTGACGGCGCCGCGCGGCACGGGACTCTCGTTTAAATCGCTTCGGCAATCATGCACGAATATTCAGGCTTAGTTCCATCCGAATTATCTTATTGCACAATAGTTTTGACTGATACCTGTCCGCCCTTCCGCGCATCGTACGCTCGGCCGAACGCGGCACCACAAGTAAGCATAGCAGTTGCGCAATCGAGGCGAATGCCGCCGCCTGCTCTTGGCCGCCGGCGCGCAGCTTACTTTCGTTTGAGAAAGAAGGTGTACTCGTTGCTGGCTTCGGTCTGCGACAGCAGCTCGTTCCCGGTCTGCTTGCAAAAGGCCTGGAAATCCTTGACCGACCCCACATCGGTCGAGACGATGCGCAGCACCTGCCCGCTTTGCATCTCGCTCAGCGCCTTTTTCGCGCGCAATATGGGCAGCGGGCAGTTCAAGCCGCGCGCATCCAGATCCTTGTCGAAGTTCATGGCCTTCTCCTCCTTGTGATCGGTTGATTCATCGCACCCGGCTATTGTAACCAAGCCGGCAGGCGCTGACAGGCCTGTCTTGGCCTGGCGGCCCGGCTGCGCCTTGGCACTTTGCCGACCGTGGTAGTATTTCTCTCAGTCATGATCATGGCGTCGGCGCACGGTGTTGCCGGCGCAAGCGGAGCAATTGATGAACCAGCCGGGCATACTCCCCGCGCAAGCTGCCGGCCCAGCGCGGGAAACCGATCTGCAGGCCTTGCGCGCGCTGTCGGAGCTCACCGCGGTGCTCGCCGAGGAGCACGACCCGGAGAAGCTGCTCGAGCGCTCGCTCGGCACCATGGTCCGACTCGCCGGTGCCCAGGCGGGCGCGGTGCGCGTGGTGACCAGCGACGGCGCCCACATGCGCCTGGTTGCCGCGCAGGGGCTGGCGCCAGAAGTGGTCGCGCAGGAGCAACTCGTGCCGCTGGACTGCGGTGTTTGCGGCGCGGCGGTTAGCGACGATGCCGTGCGCCAGAGCTTCGAACTGCGGCACTGCGTGACGCACACCGGCGCAGACTATTTTCGCCGCCTCGGCACTGCCTTGGTGGTTCCGTTGCGGCACATGGGCCGGGTGCTCGGCGCCTACACCCTGTTCTTCGCCGAGAAGCGCGACACGCCGGAGGAACTGGGGCTCCTGTTCCGTTCCATCAGCGAACATCTGGGCATGGCGCTGGAAAACACGCGCCTGCTGCGCGAGAACATGCGCATGACGCTGATGAGCGAGCGCCAGCTGATCGCGAACGAGGTGCACGATTCGCTCGCGCAGACGATGGCCTATATGAAAATCCGGCTCGCCATGATGCAGGAGGCGCTGGAGGCGAGCGAACAACCGCGGGCGCTCAAACACGCCACCGAAGTGCAGCAGGCGCTCGAGGGCGCTTACGCCGACCTGAGGGAGCTGCTGTCCCAGTTCCGCAATCGCATGGATCCGCTCGGGCTGGTCCACGCGCTGCAGGAGCTGCAGACGAAGTACTACGATCGCACCGGCATCGCGCTGGCGTTCGACAATCGCACCACCGACCTCGGCCTGAGCGTGGAGGAGGAAAGCCAGGTGTTCCACATCATGCAGGAGGCGCTCGCCAACGTGGCGCGCCACTCCGGCGCAAAGCACGCCCGCCTTACCATGGAACTTGCCGGCGGCGAGTACCGCTTCGCCGTCGAGGACGACGGCCTGGGCTTTTTCGCCTTCGGCCAGCGCCTGGGCGGCGTCGAGCACCATCCGCACCTGCGTCATCACCTCGGCGTCAACATCATGCGCGAGCGCGCACAGCGGCTGAACGGGTCGATCGAAATCGTCAACCTGCCGCAGGGCGGCGCGCGCGTCAGCCTGGTGTTCCCGGCACGGAGCGGAGCAACGGCATGAACTGCCGAGCACGGGCCCCGGCCACTGCCGGGGATGCAAGCAAGGCGAATGCCTCCGGCTGCCGACAGCGCCGCTCGTCCGCCCGCGATTGCCGCTCGGGCGCAGCGGCATGAAGACCGTGCGCGTCATGCTGGTCGATGACCATACGCTGTTTCGCAGAGGTCTGGCGGAGTTGCTGCATGGGCGCAGCGGCATCGAGGTGGTCGCGCCCACCGCCGGCGCCACCGAAGCCGCTCGCCTGATGCAGGAGAAGAAGCCGGACGTTCTCCTGCTCGATCTCAACCTGCCGCCGCATGGGGGCCTCGCGCTGCTGCGCACCCTGCAGGATTACGGCTGGAGCGGGCCGACGCTGATCCTGACCGTTTCCGATTCCGAAGACGACCTGGCCAACGCGCTGCACGCCGGCGCGCGCGGCTATCTGCTCAAGGACATGGAGCCCGAGGATGTGACCGATGCGATTCTGCGCGCGGTGCGCGGCGAAACCGTGGTCGCGCCGGCCATGACGATGAAGCTGGTGGACCTGTTGCAGCCGGGGCGGCAGAGCAAGACCCGGGAGAACCTGCTGGCGCAGCTTACCGAACGCGAACGCGAGATTCTCCAACACCTGGCGCAGGGCATGTCAAACAAAGCGATCGCGCGCGCGCTCGATATCAGCTACGACACGGTGAAGCTGCACGTGCGCCATATCCTGTCGAAGCTGAATTTCACCTCGCGCGTCGAGGCTGCGGTATTCGCGGTCGAACAGCGGAGCGGACCGCAAAGCTCTTCCGAGCCGCGCAAACCGTGACGCAGGCTAGCGCGTGAGCGCCTGCGCGCGTTCGGGCCCGGGCGCGTCGGTGCTCCCGCCCGCCGCGGACGCCTCGTACCAAGCGAGTTGCGCGT
>DAIDTN010000136.1 GCA_027457185.1 Burkholderiales bacterium
CTTCACGGCGTGCGAGCGGCTGGCTGATCCACCATGCGATCGCTGGCGAGGCAATCCACAGGAACAGAATCGGTCCCGCCATTTGCAGCGTGGCCGGCGTCGATTCGGCCAGATAGCCAGCCGCGGCGATGGCGAGTGCCGGTGCGATCCACATCGATTGGTAGCAGGCGGCGAGGCCGGTGCGATCGGCGCGATCAGGGCGGCCCGAGGGAGCCCATTCCAGCAGCTGTTTCTGCGTGACCATCACGCGCCAGTGGGTGCGCAGGATCGCGTCCAGGCTGAAGTATGCCTCGTAGGGCAGACATGCAAGTGCGAGCACTGCTTGCGCAAAGTGCCCGAGCGCCGAGCGCAATACGGCGGCGGCGTGCTGAGCGGGCTGCAGGTCATCCGGCTTGCGCAACAGGTTAAGCATCAGGGCAATCAGGGGCGGAACCAGCATGATGCCGATCACCACCAGGCTCCAGAACCAGCTTGGTGACAAAACGGTCCAGCCCAGCAGCAACAGGAGCGTCAATGCCGCGGGTACGAGACTGCGCCGCATGTTGTCGAAGATTTTCCACTGGGACAGTGCCGAGAGCGGGTTGCGCTGCCGCCCGGCGGCGGAATCGGCGCCGTTGCCGGGTACGCGCGGCAACAGCCACGAGGCAATCTGCCAGTCACCGCGGATCCAGCGGTGGCGGCGGTTCACGTCGGCGCTGTAGCTGGGCGGATATTCCTCGTACAACTGCACATCGCTTAGCAGCGCGGCGCGTGCATGACAGCCTTCCAGCAGGTCGTGACTGAGTATCCGGTTTTCGGGAAAACGCCCCCTGAGCGATCGCTCGAACGCATCGACGTCATAGATGCCTTTGCCGATGAACGAGCCCTCGCCGAACAGGTCCTGGTAGACGTCGGAGACGGCGCGCGTATAAGGGGCGATGCCGGGTTCGCTGCCGAACAGTCGCGCATAGCGCGACCGGTTGGTGCCCGGAAGGCTCACCGCCACGCGCGGCTGCAGGATGCCGTAGCCTCCGCTTACCCGCCGCTGCTTTTCGTCGAAGTGCGCGCGATTCAGCGGATGCGCCATCGCGCCGACGAACTGGCGCGCCGAATCGCGCGGCAGCTGCGTATCCACATCCAGGGTAATAACGTACTTTACGCCGGACAATACCTCGGTCGGGCCGACGACCAGCGAGAAACATTCCTGCCCGCCGCCGCGCAGCAGGAAATTCAAATCCGCCAGCTTTCCTCGCTTGCGCTCGTAACCCATCCATAGATGTTCCTGGGGATTCCAGCGGCGCGGGCGGTGGAACAGGAAAAAGGCGTCGCCTTTGACGCCGCTTTCGGCGCTCCTGTACTTTTCATTCAGTTCTTCGATCCTGGTCCTCGCCAGAAGCAACAGCGCCCGGTCCTCTGGCAGTGTCTCCTCGTGCGCGTCGCAAAAATCGGTCAGCAGGCCGAACTTCAGTTGCTCATCCCGGTTCGCAAGGAATCGGACCTCAAGCGCTTCGATCAGATCCTCGATGTTTTGCGCGCTGGTGAGGATGGCCGGAACCACAACCAGCGTGCGGCAGTCCGGGGGGATTCCACTGGAGAAGTCCAGACGCGGCAGCGTACGCGGCGTTGCGAGCACGGTTGCCGCCCAGTTGACCAGCGCGATGGCCAAATGACCGGTGCAGAAGAGCAGCAGGATCGCTATCGGTGCAAGTAACCAGCCATGCAGCCCGCCCGCCTGCGCCTTCGCCAGCAAAGCGTCGGAAAAAACCAGTGTCAGCAGCACGGTCGCGCCCAGGGAAAGAGGCAAAGCAAACCTGCCGCAGGTTCGCTGCAGCGCCTCGGCGATCGACAAGCGCACCTGTGCCGCGCGTTTGAGCTGTGACAGGCCCTTGTCGATAAGGTAATAACCCACGTGCGCAGTTCTATCGCCACTGCCGCGGGCAGCGACTCTAGCCAGCGCGCCGGCCGCGCCTTCGTGCGCCAGCTGAATCGCTTTGCGCGCGACCTCGCCTTCGGACAGACGGCTGCCCTTCGCGGTCTCCTCGACTGCGTGCCGGTAGCGATCGCGGGTGGCGAAATCCATCCGGGCGTAGACCCCGGCCGGATCCTGCCGAAGCTTCTGCTCGACGCCGCTCATGGTTTCGACGAACTCGCGCCAGTCCATCGCGCCGAGAAAGCGCAAACTGCCGATGCTGTTCGCGATCGATACCTGCACGGAGGCCTGCTTTTGGGTTTCCGACTGCACCAGCTGTTCGATCGTCAGTCCGGACTCGGATAGCCGCTGCTCGATCCAGGTCAGCGGTAATGCCAGAGCGGGGCTCTGGCCCTGCAGGCGTCGCGCAAGTTCGGCGACAAACGAACTGACCATGGGTGGGTTCGATCGCGCCATGTCCGATACCACCAGGATCAGGCTTTTGGGATCTTGTTCGGCGACTTCCATCATCTGGTCCGCCCAGGCGTCGGCGCGATCCCGGTCGATGGTGCTCGCCACCTCGCGAGCGCCGACGCGGCGCAGGTTCTCGATCAGAGCCAGGCGCAGCATGATGGGAATCGCCCACAATTCGCCCAACTTGAGTGCGGTGATCTGCTGGTAGGCGGTGACGAAGCGGCTCAGGCTCTCCGGATCTACCCGGCCGTCGCCGTGAGCGATCGCCTCAAGCGCAATGTCATACACGCGCGGCAGCCCGGCCGACGGGCCCAGAGCCAGGCGCGGAAGTTCCCTGCTGTAGCCCTTAGGCAAATGGCGTTTTGCCGTGCGTATCTGCTCTTCGATCAGATAGAAATTATCGAGCAGCCATTCACCTGCCGGCGAAATCCGGCGGTTGGCCTTGCCCTGCGTCGTCAGAAGTTTATAGGCTTGCAGCAGAACGTCTGCATTCTCGGCCAGCCGCGAGAGGAGCTTATCCGATCCGCGTTGCAAGCCCAGCCGGTGCGATCCCGCCAGGGACTTGCCGTGCTGTTCCATCTGTTCGGCACCAAACAGCTCCGCTCGCAACGGCTGTGCGTCACCGGCGGGCTGTGCTCGTGCGAGAGCGTTGCCGCGCAGGCGCGCCCACAACCGGGCCGCGCCGTCGCGTAGGTTTTTGCTGCGCAAAGGGCTTCGCGTTGTCGAAGCGTTTTTCACCGGCCCGTCAGCGGATAAAGCGGCCGATGAAATATCCCGCTGCCAACGCACAAGCGACGGATTTCCACGGGTGCGCCGCAATGTACTGACCCGCATCAGCGGCTGCTGTCCGCTGCGTTGCTCTGAGGCTGTTGCTTTGCTCATTCAGCCATGCCGCCGTCGGCGCCGCGGCACCGGCGGCCTTGTCGACCACCTGGTGGGCCGCTTCGGCAGCGCGATCGATGGCCGGCGCGACCTTGCGCGCCGCGTCATCGGCCGCTGCGGCGACCCGGTCGACAGCGCCGTGCAGGCTGGACGCTGCCTTGTTCAAGGCGGCGTCCGTGGTGTCGTTGCCGGTTGCAATGGGCGTGACGGCGTGGCTTGTGACTTTCATCGGTATTCTCCAGTTTTAACAGCGGCAATCCCGGAAAGGGCGTTTGGCGGATCCGGATCGGCAAGGACAAAGCGGCCGCGCCGGGCGAGGACCAAGACTACGATCAAAATCGACGGACGTATGTACGCAAGCGCACGGAGCGCAGCCATTGGCTCGCGCATAATTTGCGCAATACAGCGGAAGGACCCCAGCCGGCCGGGATCAATCGATCGCGCCGGCTCTACAGCGCTATGACACGTTCGCGTTTGCTCAAATGGACGGCCGGACTCGTTCTCGCGCCAGTCCTGCTGGCCTTCCTGTTTATCGCTATTTTCGGATGGAACTGGCTGCGCGGGCCGATCGAGCGCATGACACTGGAGAAGACCGGCCGCGAACTGGTCATCGGCGGCGATCTGCAACTCAGGTTCGGCTGGCCGCTGCCGCGCATTCGTGCCGGCGCGGTGACGTTCGCGAATCCCGCCTGGGCCAGGGAAAAGCAGATGGTCGCGGCGGATACGGTGGAGGTCACGATCGACCTGCCGCAGCTGCTTCGACGCAACATCGTGCTGCCCGAAGTGCGGCTGGTGCGTCCGGTCGTATTCCTGGAGCAGGGCAGCGGCGGCCGCAAAAACTGGCTGCTGGACGTGAATCAGCAGGACGAACAGGCGCGTGTCCGCATTGACCGTGTAATTCTCGACCAGGGCCGGCTCGGCTATGACGATGCAGCGCAGAAGACCAGCATCCGCGCCGAACTTTCGACCGGGCTCTCGGCCTCGGCCGCGCAGTCAGCCGGAGGAGAGCTCAGCTTCACCGCGACGGGGCAATACAAGGGCATGCCGCTCAAGGCGCAGGGAAAGGGCGGATCAGTGCTCGGTCTGCGCGATGAAGTCACGCCTTATCCGCTGCAGGCCGATCTCACCGTGGGCCGCACCGGCGTCAGGGTCGACGGCACCATTACCAGCCTGCTGAAGTTCTCTGCGATGGATATGCGCCTGTCCCTGCGCGGCGACAGCCTGGCGCAGTTGTTCCCGCTGCTTGGCATCGCGCTGCCGCAAACACGGGCTTACGCGACCGAAGGGCACATCGTGCATAGCGGGCGCAGCTGGCGCTACGAGAAGTTCTCGGGCCGCATCGGCGACAGCGACATCGCCGGCACCTTGCAGGTCGACACCGGCGGCAAGCGCCCGGCGATGAAAGCGGAGCTGGAATCAAAATTGCTCGATTTGGCGGATCTCGGCCCCTTGATCGGATCGAGGCCGGGCAGCGTGGACGCCGCCAAAAAGGCGGCACCTCCGCCTTCTCAGACATCCTCGCCGATGCCAGCACAGGCGCGTGTGCTGCCGGACGTGCCGTTCAACACCGACCGCTGGGATAGCGTCGACGCGGAGGTGACACTCAGGGCAAAAACCATCCGCCGCGCCAAGGAGCTGCCGATCGAAGACCTGGTGACCCATTTGAGCCTGCGCGATTCCGTGCTGACGCTCAATCCGCTGGATTTCGGCGTGGCCTGCGTGCAACTCGATGCCGTGATTTCGCTCGATGGACGCGCAGACCCGATCCAGGCGCGCGCCCAGGTGCGGGCGCGGAAAATTCTCCTGGCCAGACTGTTTCCGGCGGTCGCGCTCAGCAAGACCAGCATCGGCCAGATCAACGGCGAATTCGATCTCGCGGGCAAAGGCAACTCGGTCGGGCGCATGCTGGCGAGCTCCAACGGCAAGGTGGGGCTGGTCGTCGCCAACGGCGAAATCAGCAAAATGATGATGGAAAAGATCGGCCTGCACCTTTGGGAAATGCTGGTTCTGAAAGTGAGCGGCGACAAACTCGTCAAGCTGCGCTGCGGCGTCGCCGATTTCGACGTCAAGGGCGGCATCATGCATGCCGACGCGCTCATCTTCGACACCGAAGTCACCACCATCATCGGCACCGGCAGCATCGATCTGGGGCAGGAGCGGCTGGATCTGACGCTCAATCAGAAAACGAAGGACACCAGTCCCGTGGCCTTACGCAGCCCGATTTACATTCGCGGCAGCTTTGCCAAGCCCGATGTCGAAGTCGACAAGGGGCGCGTGGCCTTGCGAGCAATCGGCGCGATTGCGCTGGGTATTGCCAGTCCGGGGCTGGCGCTGATCCCCCTGATCGACGCCGGTCCGGGAAAAGACAGCGATTGCGCAAAATTGGTACGGGAGGCGAGGGCGCTGCCGAAAAAAGCAGGCCCTCGGTCATGAGCATGAACCGAGGGCCTGGACCCGCCAATCAACTTCAGGGAGGAGAAAAAGTGACCGGCGAGTACGGCAAGAGTATCCCCCGCCGTTTGCGCCGGTTCTGTGCGCCAGCGCACATAAGACAACCGACATTTGGACGCCGGCGGAATTTGACGATTTTTGGCTGCGGTTGCACGACCCGGCGGCCGGTTCAGGATGATGCCTATCAATCTTGTGGGATTCATTTGCTCCTATCTCCGGGAGAGGTAAAGGAGTGATTCGAAACAACTGCGCTATTGCCCGTGTTTCCATCCGCGCGCCGCTACGGCACAGAAAGCCGCAAGTTCATCGACTACCGACCGCACCGCACGATTGGCCGCCACCACGCCTCCATACGCGTTCTCGCTCGTGGCGGGAACGGCAGCCTCGAACTCGCGCGAGGCAAGCACGCGGCGCGTCTTGTCGTCAACGAGATAGGCACGCAGCGTGAAACGCACGCGGCTGGGCGGGCTTGCGAACTCCTGCTGCAACCGGATGATTTCGGTATCGAGCCGCAGGTCGCCGTCCGCGGAACTGGGCGCCAGCACTACGGCGCGGAATGCCGCAGTGTTCCCGATGGTGGCGACAAGCAGCGGCGCGAGCATGCGTGCCGGTGTGTCCACCCATTCACTGTGCGCGAAGTATTCGAGCTTGTGGGCTTCGCGCACATACATGATGTGCGGGCTGTCGAAGCCGGCGGCTGCGTGCGGAGGATTGACGATCAGCGTCGGCGCCGTGGACGATGATGCAGAGGCCGGAGCCGGCGTCGGAGTTACGGCCGGTGCCGTGCCCCGACTGGTCTCGAGTGAATAGAAAGTTGGAGGTGACGGTGCTCCCGCGCGCAGCGTGCCGCATGCACCGATCTCCATAACCAAAGCACCGGCGGCAAGGAGCCGGCACAATCGAGCGAAAGGTATCATTTTCATGGTTTTGATGGTCCCGCTTTTCGTTCTCCCGGCCCTTCCGCGACCGGTTTGCGGCCGAGAAGAAACGCGCTCGGGTCGCGCTCGGTCTGCTCGCTCAGCCGGCGCAGCGAAGTTGTCAGAGCGCTTAGTTCGCCGAGCATGCGTTCCAGCTCCGGCAGGGTTTCCGCGGTGAAGTGCTTTACGCCGGCGCCGATCGAGTTGACCGTCTTGCCGGTGCTGGCGCTGGTCCGGGCTACCTCCTTCCCCATTTTTTCGATCGCATCGGCGCTGCGTCCGATGCGTTCGATGACGGGTCCGATCTGCGCCGTCGCGCGTGAGCTGTGTTCCAACGTGCGGCCGGCATCGCTTATGCCCGCGTCGATGGTGTCCTTGCGCGCAGCGATCGTGTGCGCCACGGTGGCGATGTCGGCGAGCGCGCTGGAAAACGCCGCCCGGTTCTGGTCGCTTAGAATGGCATTGATGTTGGCCGAGGTGCTGTCGAGTTTCGCCAGTACGCTGGTGAGCACGTTCTCCAGCCGCGCGCTGAGCGAGGGTTTGGTGCGGATTACCGGATAGCGGCTTCCCGCGGTCGCGCGCAGTATAGGCGCATCCGCGGCGCCGCCGCTGAGTTCGACATAGGCGATCCCGGTCAGGCCCTGCGTTTTCAGAACCGCTTCCGTGTCCTCTTTGATCGGCGTGCCGCGTTCGATCGCGAACAGCAGGTTCACCCGTTTCGGGTTGCCCGGGTCGAGGCTTATCTCCTGCACCTTGCCCACGTCGACGCCGCTGTACTTCACCGGCGCGTTCAGATTGAGGCCGGCCACCGATTCGTTTTCGACCGCCAGGTACAGGTCGTATTTCTTCTGCAGGGCGCCGCCCGAGGCGAGCCAGAGCGCGACGACGAGCAGCACCGCGCCGAGGACGAGCACGAACAGGCCGACTATCGGATAGTTCACTTTGGTTTCGATGGCGGCCTCTCGGTCTTGGTATCGGTGTGCGCATCCGCCTGCCGCGCTTCCTGCTCCTGCGCCGCCCTGCCGCGCGGGCCGTCGAAGAACTGGCGGATGGCGGGATGGTCCATGCGCGCGAGCTCGGACATTGAGCCGATGCCCTGTACCTTGCCCTCGGCGAGCACGGCGACGCGGTCGGCAACCTGCCACAGCAGGTCGAGGTCATGCGTGATCATGACTATGGTCAGGCCGAACAGGTCGCGTAGCCTGCGCACGAGTTCGTCGACGCCGCCGGCGCTGTCCGGGTCGAGGCCGGCGGTCGGCTCGTCGAGAAACAGCAGCTCCGGGTCGAGTGCCAGCGCGCGGGCCAGCGATGCGCGCTTCATCATGCCGCCGCTGAGCTCGGACGGATACTGTGCGCCGACCTCGGGCGCAAGGCCGGTGAGGGCGAGCTTCGACGCCGCGATATCGTCGATCAACGCGTCTTCGAGCTCGGTGTGCTCGCGCAGCGGCAGGCCGACGTTTTCGCTCACCGTGAGCGCGCCGAACAAGCCGCCGTGCTGGAACATCACGCCCCAGCGCTGGCGCAGCGCCAGGGCCGCGTCGTCCCCGGCGGTCTGCAGATCGACGCCGAGCACCCGGATTGAGCCTGAATCCGGGCGCTGCAGCAGGATCATCTCGCGCAGCAGGGTCGACTTGCCGGAGCCTGAGCCGCCGACCAGCGCGAATATTTCTGCGCGGCGCACTTCGAGGTCGAGTCCGGCATGCACCACATGCTCGCCGAAGCGCGTCGACAGCCGGCTGATCTCGATAACCCTGTCGTCATCGTGCAAGGTGTTGCCGAGCACGGTGTCTTCGCGCGAGGCCTTGTTGTGCCCGGCGTCGGTATGCGCTGCGATTTGCATGTCAGAGATTCAGTGCGCTGAAGGCGACCGAGAACAGGGCATCGGCAACGATCACGAGAAAAATAGACTGGACCACGCTGAGCGTGGTCTGGCGGCCGACGCTGTCGGCTCCGCCTTTGGCGCGAAAGCCCTGGAAGCAGCCGACCACGGCGATAATGGCGGCGAACACCGGTGCTTTGCAGATGCCGATCAGATAGGAAGTAATGCTGACCGACTTGACAAAGCGGTCGAGAAACACGCCGAAACCGACACCGAGCTGCGCGCGCGCCATGATCATGCCGCCGAACACGCCGAGCACGTCCGCAAACACGGTCAGCAGCGGCAGCGCGATCAACAGCGCGAGGATTTTCGGCAGAACCAGCAGATCCAGGGGCGCGATGCCGAGCGTGCGCATGGCGTCGATTTCCTCGGTCACGGACATGGTGCCGATCTGGGCGGCGTAGGCCGAGCCCGAGCGACCGGCGATGATGATGGCGGTGATCAAAGGCGCGAACTCGCGCAGCATCGACAATCCGACGAGATCGGCGACGAAAATGTTGGCGCCGTATTGCCTGAGCTGATCCGCGCCCTGGTAGGCAACCACGATCCCGAGCAGAAAAGACAGCAGGCCGACGATCGGCAGGGCGTTGAAGCCGGCACTGCGAATGTTGTATAGGACGGGCCGCCACCTTATCCGCCCCGGGTGCGCGACGCTTTGCGCAAGCGCGGCCGCGCTTTCGCCGACAAAGCCGAGCAGGGCAACCATCTGCTCGAAAGCGGCTTCCGCGCGCCGTCCCAAACCTTCGAGCATGGACGCGGGGGGGCTAGGAGCTGCGGCGAGGGCATCTTTGCGGCCGGCTAGCTGCTCGCCCACGCCTTGCAGCAGTTTGGCGAACTCCGGGCGCAGGCCGCGCAGGGTCACGACTATGCCTTCGTCGCGCAGGCGCAGCAGCAGTTGTTGCAGCACCCACGCCCCGGCCGTGTCCAGGGCCTCGATGCCGGCGGCATCGGCGATGGCCGCTGTTGCGGAAGGCAGGCGCACCGACGCGAGCCGGTGCTGCAGGGTGCCGATGCCGCGCGCGGTCCAGGACCCCGATAAGGCGAGGTCCTGCGGGTTCGGCTGAGCGATTGCGGCGGGTGCGGCAGACAGTGACTTCATGGATGAATTGCAGGCTAAACCAAATGGATTGCGCGGTATGTACGCGGGCGCACACAACCGGCGCTTCGACGAGACAAAGGATCCAGGCGCCGCTGCCCGCGGTTGTCGCACCTGCCGTGAAATTGATGCTCCTATGTGCGGAAGCGCACGGAGGCGGCAGCGTTTTCGGCGCATCGTTCTAAAAAGACCGGCTTGGCACAGATCGTCCGTCAATTTCGCTGAAGAAAGGATGCCCGCATGAATATCCACCTGGAACTCGCTCCACTGATATCGCTGATCGCGGGGATTCTGATCCTCATCATTCCCCGGCTGCTGAACTATATCGTCGCGCTTTATATGATTATCATCGGGCTGATCGGGCTTTTCGGTGGCGGCACTTTTCATCTCTGACCAGGAAATGGCCGCGGCAAGGGCGGAAGCTCCGCCCCGATTGCGGCGCCATAGTTTCCTATGCTGGTGACATTTCATAGCAAGGCGTGGAGCAGCATCACCATGTTCGGCGATGTCGCGGTGACGCTGCTGAAGATGGCGGGGCACAGCGGCACGGTGCCGGGCGCGCTGCTCGCCGGCGACATTCCTGCCGCGCTTGCACGCCTCGAACACGCAGCCGTCGCCGGCGCGGAAGAAGCGGGCAAAGCAAGCGTTCGGCCAGACGACGACGAGGATTCGCCGCCGGTAGGGCTCGGCCTGCGCGCCTATCCGCTGGTTCAGTTGCTAACCGCCGCGGCGGCGCAGGGATGCGACGTCATGTGGGAACGGGACCAGCCGTCGGTTAACAGCCCGATCGGCTAACAACGCGCCGCCCGGCGTGCATGATCGACGCTTCATCGTTATTTGCCACCGGCAGGCGGCGCAAGCAGAAATTTTGCCTCGAACACTTCGCTCGGCACCGCTTTGCTGAACAGGAATCCCTGCATTTCGTCGCAGCTCAGTACGCGGAGCAGGCGCGATTGCTCCTCAGTTTCGACGCCCTCTGCCACCACCTTGACCTTGAGCGAATGCGCCAGGTTGATGATGGTGGACACCAATGCCAATCCCTCCGGTCCGCCCGTCATCTCGATCACGAACGAGCGGTCTATTTTCAGCGTGTCCACCGGCAGCTTGGCGAGATAGCTGAGCGAGGAGAAGCCGGTACCGAAGTCGTCGATGGCGATGGTTACGCCCAGGGCGCGGATCGCCTGCAGGCTGGCGATACTGAGCTTGATGTCCGCCATGATCAGGCTTTCGGTGATTTCCAGTTCCAGTCCGGCCGCCGCGTGCGCGTCGATGCCGATGGCATGCCCGATCTCGGCGATAAAGCCGCGATTGCGCAATTGCAGCGGCGACACGTTCACTGCGATGCGTACCGCGGGCAGCCCTGCGGCGCGCCAGCGCAGGTAGTCTGCGATGGCCTGGTGCAGCGCCCAGCGCCCGACGTCATAGATCAATCCGGTTTCTTCCAGGATCGGGATGAACCGTCCCGGCGGCACCAGGCCGGTGCGCGGATCGTTCCAGCGGATCAGCGCCTCGGCGCCGGTGAGTTTGCCGCTTACGAGGTTCACCTTGGGTTGGTAGTGGAGCACGAACTCTTCGTTGTCGAGCGCCTGGCGCAGCTGGTTTTCCAGGGTGAGCTTGCCGGCCACCGCTTCGGTCATTTTCTGGGTGTAAAACAGGTAGCGCTCGCCGCTCGCCTTGGCCTTCTTCAGCGCGGCCTCGGCGTTCCTGAGCAAGGTCTCGGCATCGGCGCCGTCCTCCGGGAATACCGCTGCGCCGACCCTGGCGGAGACCCGGAATACCGCATCGTTCAGGCGGAACGGATGCTCCAGAAATGCCGCCATCGTTTTCTCAAGAAGCCGCGTGACGTCGCCTTCCCGCCTTACTTGCGGCAGCACCATGGCAAAATGGTCCGCACCGATCCGTGCCAGCAGGCTGGCGTCCCCAGCGTTGTGCGTCAGCCACTCCGCCACCTGCCGCAGCAGCGCGTCGCCGGCCGGCCGGCCGAGGCCGTCGTTGATGTTCTTGAACCGCTCCAGATCGATCAGGAACACGGCCAGCTCGTGTCCGCCGCTGACGGCACTGCGCACGTACTGCGCCACCCGCTCGAGAAACAGGCTGCGGTTCGCCAGGCCGGTGAGCACATCGTAGTAAGCGAGGTAATCGAGCCGCTCCTGCTTGTCGATGTGATCGATCGCGAATGCGATGTCGCCGGCCAATTCCGTCAACAGCTTCAATTCGTCTTCATGGAAGAATTCAATCTCGCTGGCGTACAGCGCGAGAACGCCTACCGCTTCATCCGAAACGAGCAGCGGCAAAACCGCCATCGAGCGGACTCCCGCTTCGGCGTATTTCACGCCGAACAAAACCCTGGGGTCGCGCTGCGAATCGTTGGACACTACGGCTTGTTTCTCCCTGAGCGCAAGCGCGGTCATGGTAGTGGGCGCATGCTCGCTCGATGACAGGATGCCCCTGATGACGCTCAGGAGCGCCTCGTCCTTTCCTGCCGAGGCCACCGGGACAATCTTAGTCGCGCTCTTGTCCACAATGGCGATCAAGGCCATGCGGAAGCCGCCGGCCTCGACCGCGATCCGGCACGCTTCACGGAACAGTTCGTCACGGTCGTGCACGCGCACGATCAGCGTATTGATACCGCTGAGCACCGCATGGACGCGGTTGAGGTGTACGATCCTGTCTGCCGCTTCCTTGCGTTCGGTGATGTCTTCGCCGATGCTTGCGGTTCCGATCACATCGCCGGCACCCGACCGCAGCACCGAATTGTTCCAGCGAATGAGCCGGCGCTCGCCCGAACGCGTGAGGATCTCGTTCTCGTGATGCCTTGCTTCGGGCAGGTTGGCTAGGAGCGCCGCGAAAAAGGAGTCCTTCAAATCGGCAATTTCTGGCGGTATAAAACGCTCGAACCAATTTCGCCCGATGACTTCCTCGTAGCGCCAACCGCTCAGGCGGAGCAGGTACCCGTTGCAATAGGTAATCCGCCCTTCGCGGTCGAGCATCATGGAAACCAGCTCCACATTTCCCAGCAGGTCCCTAAAGCGCCGCTCGCTTTCGCGCAGTTCCTGCGCGGCGTGCTTGCGTTTGGTGATGTCGCGAAAATACCAGACGCGTCCGTAATATTTGCGATCCGCTCCAATGACCGGAGCGGAATACCGGTCGATTATCCGTCCATCTCTCAGCGATACCTCGTCGCGACTCTTGTCGTCGTGATGCTCGTGCAGATACTGGACCCGGGCGACAAATGCCTCCGAATTCTCGACTTGGTCAGCCACTGATTGGAGTACGGGCGCATCCAGACGCGCGCTGACGAGCTGCGGAGACAGCCGCCACAGATCGATGAATTGTTGATTGTAGGAGATGATGTGTCCGTTCTCATCGACCACCAGCATGGCGTCGAGCGAGGTCTCCTGTAGCGTCTGAAGCATCGTGTTCTTGAACCGTATTTCCTCCGCCGCCTGCTTGCGCTCGGTGATGTCTTCGGCCATTCCTATAATGTCCTGTGGAAGCCCATTCTTATCGCGCAACATTGTGACAAAGAGCCTTGCCCAGATCGGATTGCCATTTTTATGGACATATCTTTTTTCCATGCTATACGCGAATATCTTTCCTTCCAATAATTCCGTGAATTGATTCACATCGTTATCAACATCCTCGGGATACGTAAAATCACTAAACTTCATTTGCGACAATTCAGCATTGCTATAGCCAACCATTTTGGACAAAGGTGAATTGGAAACGATCGGGTGGCCTTGCATATCAAGCAGCGCCATCGCGATCGGAGCTTGATCAAAGATGGCTCTAAAGCGTTCTTCACTATCCCGAACTAGGCGCTCGGCTTGCTTGCGCTCAGTGATGTCCGTACCGACACCGCGGTAGCCCAGGAATGTGCCGGAGGCATCGAACACAGGATCGCCACTGATCGCAATATGCCGTTCTGTGCCATTGCCCCCGAGCCGCGACAGCTCGAAATCGCGGAACGGAAGATGCGCGTCGAGCACGTCCCGATGCGCCTGCCAGCCGGCTGCGTCGGGCGAAAGATTCGGAATCTCCCAGCGACGCTCGCCAATCTGCGCGCCGCGCTGGAATACTGCAACCATGCTTCGCTTCTTGCTCGCAGAGGCGCGCGCCGTGAGTCGGTGTTCGGCGTCGCTCTCCCAGTAGAAGTCGGAAGACATCGCGGTCAGTGCGCGAAAGCGTGCCTCGCTCTCGCGCAACGCTTCCTCAGCACGCTTGCGCTCGATGATGTTGAGGTGCATGACGACGACGCCATTCGGATGGTCATCAGTCAGGGGTGTCACGGTCATCAGGAACCAGCGCTGTTCCGCGGGCGAATGACAGGGATATTCGAGCGAAAAGCTCTTTTGGGCGCCAGCCAGCACCGAGCGAATGCCGGCGGCGGCCTGGTGTGCTTCCGATTCGCCGTCTCCCCGCGCGCGGTCGCATACCTCGAGGTAGTTCATGCCGATCGCATATGCCGGGCTTTGGAGCGCATTGGCATCCGCAAATCGCCGCCACGCGTCGTTCACTGTGGTGATGCGCCCCTGAATATCGAGCAAGACGATATGCGCTGGCAGCGCGTTGAGGATGGCCGCCTGCTTCGCCGTCTCGCTGACACGCAACTGTTCCTGGGCGTGCCGCAACACAAACGGCCGGCCGTCCGAGTCCGCCACCGTATCGACCTCGCCTGCCGTCAGCTCCTCCAGGCGTTGTCCGGTTTGGTGCAGCGGCTGGATTAACGCGGAAATTTCCTCGTCTGCGTCCACCGCAGGGGATGGCATTGCAGGTCTCATGCTGCGATGGCCTCCAGCCCCAAAGCCTGCAACATCGGCTGCGTTTGGCTGAGTGCGCCGACAATGCGTCGAGGGGGGAACGGCGCGAGCTTGACCAGCGTCGGCGTCATGAAGATGCCGTCGGCCAGCGCGCGCCCCGGTTCCTGGAATACATACACGACTTCGATTTCGTGCCGTTCCGGAAGGTGTGTCCGGCAAAGCGCCGTGAGGTTGGCAAGCGCCTGCACGGAGTTGAGCGCGTCGCCCGCGACATAGAGCCGGAACTTGAACTTCGTGCGTCGACTCATGGTCGGCTCGCTTTCCGCCCCGGAATCGCCGCATCGGCGCCGCGCAACTCCTTCATCTGGGTGCGGCCGCGCGACAACTCGCCCTTATCGCTTTGCGTGGTGCGCACCAGCAAGGCTTTCTCCACCTGCTTCGCCACGAGTTCGGTCTGCAGCGACTTCAGTCGCACATTGAGTTCGGCCTCCTCGGCATCGAGTTTGACGCGCTTCAGCTTCGCGGCGACTTCCGCGGCCTCGTGCACGCCGCGCTCGGCGCGTTCCTTTTCCCAGCGCAGCGTGCCCATCAACACCTCGCCGCCCGCGGTGTAGGTGTCGGCCAGGGTCACGCCGGCGTCGCTCAGGATCAGCTCGCGCACTTGGTTCGAATGCGTCGTGCCGCGGGACTTGACGATGGACAGACCGCGGTTGCGTTCACCGGCCTGTATCAGGTAATTGAGGTGGATCCAGGTGTCCACCAGCGCCGAGATCTGCAGCTGCGAGCCGCCTTCCCCCTGGCCGGACATCTCGTCGAGCAGGCTGGTGCAGACCAGGGTGGTGCCTTCGCCCTTGGACCAGTCGATCAGGCGGTCCGCCACGCTCTGCGTGCTCAGGTCGTTGCCGGACTTGGACCAGGCGGACACCGGATCGATCACCACGCAGCGGGCCCGATGCTCTTTCGCCAGCGCCTTGATGCGCACCAGATAGGTCTCGGCGCTGCCGGTGATGGCGCGGGCCGAGATCATGCGCAGGCACCCGCTTGCGACGTAACGATCCAGATGGATGCCGACGGAGAGCAGGTTGCGGATCACTTCGGTACTGTTCGTATCGAAGCAGACGAACATGGTGCGCTAGCCGCGGCGGCAGGCCGCTTCGGCGAACGCACCGCTCAGGGTCGTCTTGGCCGTGCCGGAGAAGCCGGTGATGAGTACGCTGGCGCCGCGATAGTAGCCGCCGCCGAGCATGGTGTCGAGCCGCGCGACGCCGCTGGACACGCGCTCGTTGCTCACCTTGGCATCGACGCGGCTCAGCGTGTGCGCGACGGCGACCTCGAATCCGCTGTTGCCGATCAGGAATGCCGACTCATTCTCATCGAAGCCGGAGCCGCGATACTTCTGCACGCGCAGACTGCGTTGCGACACGCCCAGCACCACGCTGTGGTTGAGGATCACGGCGCAGTCCACCATGAATTGCATGAAGCCGAACGGCTGCTGGCTGATCGGGCTGGTATCGTCCGCTCCGGACTTGAGGGTAATGACGCCCGTCAGTTCGTGCGCCAGTAACCACGCATGCAGCCGGTAGATCTCGCGCCTTTCCGCCGCCGTGTCGGGCAAGAGCGCCAAGACGACGTCCAGCGCATCGAACACGATGCGCTTCGCCCCCATTTCCCGGGTCTTGACCTCCAGCGCCGCCAGCATCCCGCCCAGATCGAAGTCCCCGGACTGGACCAGGTCGGGCAGCGGCTGGGCGTCCATGAAAAAGAGCTTGTTCCGCCGCAATTCCGGAAGTTTCCAGCCGAAGCTGTCCGCATTGGCCGCGATGCGCTTCGAGCTCTCCTCGAACGCGACGAATATTCCCGGCTCCTTGCACGCGCGCGCGCCATGCGCCAGGAACTGCAGCGCGAGCACGGTCTTGCCCGAACCCGGTCCGCCCACCAGCAGCGTGGTGCGGCCGTGCGGCAAGCCGCCGCCGGTGATTTCATCGAAACCGGCGATGCCGGTCGGCGCCTTAATCGGCGTTTTCACGAGTGGCGAACGGACCGATTTCATCTTGCCTCCCGGCGAAACACTGGAACGGTCCCAGAGGCGGCCCACGCGGGATGATTCGCGGAAGGGGCGAGAAGGACCGGCGGCGAGGGAAATGGCCGTGGTTCCCCTCCTTCTGGCAGTGTCCCCCCTTTTCACCGTAGCGGTATGTGCGCTAGCCCACATAGAACGCCGCTGCACTCCGCTGCCCGCGGCAGAGCCCAGTAAGCAGGACCTGATCATTGCGGCAGGCACCGCTTTGTTCAACCCATGGCCGAATATTTGGCTGACTCGAACCAAAGCCGGGCGCGGCTATGCGCGGCACTTTGCCCTTATGCGCGCCAGCGCACGGAAAGCACCGAGCGCGGGAAGCACAATCAGCGCAGCGATCGAGGCCCTGCGGTAACGCCGTTACCGACTTGGGTTTAGAGACCACGAAGAGAGGCGAAATGAAGACGCAAACGAACAGGCTTCTGCATCGGCCTTTGTTGGTCGGAAGCGTTGCGGCGATCTTGATCAGCGGCATTGCCATTGCCTCCGTTGCGATCTCGGCCCAGAGCTTTGACGGCGTCCTCGCAGGCGCGCCGCCGGCCGATACGTCCGCGCTGCACACCATCGCGGCAGCCGCCGGCCATGTCTACAGCTGTCCCGATTGCGGGGTGATCGAGTCGACGCGGGACATTGGAGGTCCCGGCGAAAAGACCGAAGTCGGCGCGTCCGATCGGAGTGCGGCCGGCAAGCGCGCCGAAATCGAGGCGAAGCCCATGCGGAACTACGAAATCACCATTCGCATGCAGGACGGATCCATGCGCGTGATCAAGGACCCCAGATCGGCGCGATGGCGGCAGGGGGAGCCGGTAACCGTCATAGCCGGCGTGGATCAATGAGTTCGGCATCCGGCGAGGCCGTCAAGGAGATTGCGTCCGATCCGGCTGTCGCCGCCGCGGAAGCAGTCGCGCTGGGGGATCGCCGGCGCAACACCAGTATGAGCCTGGCCATGAGCGTTCTGGCGGCCATCGCGTTGGTCGCCGCACTGTACCTGGCGCGCGCATTCTTCGTGCCCTTGCTGATCGGCATTCTGGGAAGCTACGCGCTGCGCCCGCTGGTCGACTGGCTCGAGGCGCATTACATTCCGCGAGCTGCGGGCGCAGCGTTGGTGCTGTTCACCTTGGTCGGCGGACTATTGTGGGTGGGCTATTCCCTGAGAGACGATGCCGCAGCGATGATCGAAAAGCTGCCCGAGGCCGCGCGCAAATTTCGACAGACAATGACCGACGCGCGCGCCGGCGGCAGGACGCCGCTGCAGAACATTCAGGAGGCCGCCAACGAGATTCAGGGGGCCACGGCGGAGGCCGCACTGAGGCCGGGGAGGCGGCTTGCCGCGGTTAGCGCGCCGGAGCCTTCCGTTTGGCTGCGCGACTATGCGATCGCGCAGTCGCGTCTGCTGATCAGCGTTGCGGCGCAGGCGCCGATCGTGCTGTTGCTCGCCTATTTCCTGCTGGCTTCCGGAGTGCATTTCCGGCGCAAGCTGGTGCAGTTCGTCGGTCCTTCGCTGTCGCGCAAGAAGGACGCCGTGCGGATTCTCGAACAAATCGACGTGCAGGTTCAGCGCTACCTGCTCACGATGCTCCTGTCTAATACTCTTGTCGCAATTGGCACCTGGCTCGCGTTCGAGGCGCTCGGCGTGGAGAATGCCGGCGTCTGGGGCGCTGCAGCGGGCGTGCTGCATTTCATCCCCTATCTGGGCTCGGCGCTGATGGTGCTCGGAAGCGGGGTCGCCGCCTTTCTCCAGTTTGGATCGGCACTGCATGCGCTGAGCATCGCCGGCGCGGCGCTGCTGGTCGCGGGCGCGATTGGCCATTTGTTCATGACCTGGCTGCAGAGCCGGGCCGCGCGCGTGAATGCCGCCGTGCTGTTCATCGCCTTGCTGTTCTTCGGCTGGCTGTGGGGCATCTGGGGGCTGTTGCTCGGCGCGCCGCTGGTTGCGATCGTCAAAGTGGTCTGCGACCGCGTCGAAACGCTCAAACCAGTCGGTGAACTGCTTGGGCGCTAATGTCTGCTATGTGCGCGGGCAGACAGACCACGGTATGCATACACCCTAAGCTGCGACATCCGCGGCAAGGGGCAAGCACCGCTTGCGCGATGCCGGTCTTCCATCAACCAGATTTTCGATTTAGAGGCGACCAAATGAAAACGATACGGAAATATTCAATCAGCGCAGTTGCTGCAGCACTCTTGATCGGCCTGGGCGGTTGTGCCGGGATGTCACGGCAGGACCAGGGCACTGCCACAGGTGCCGTCGTAGGTGGCGTCGCGGGTAATGTCCTCGGCGGCGGCCTTCTTGGAACGGCGGCCGGAGCGGCGGTCGGCGGCGTCATCGGTCACGAGGTCACCCGGCCGAAGTAGCAACGCGCCGTATAATGAGGTGATTCAAACGGGAAGGGTCCCACGCCTTCCGCGGTCTTTCAGGCTACCCTGGGTCAGCTCTCGTTTCGGCAATTCCGAAGCGGGCCTTTTGAGTTGCTTGTGGCAAGGCGTGCTTGACGCGTCTTGTCGCTACTTCTTCCATGTTGAGGAAGCGAGATGCAGCTGCCGGTCGCGAAATTCCTGTTGATGCTGGCATTGGCGCTCGCTGCGCCGGCAGCGTTTGCGCAAGACCTTGCGCCGGACGCGCTGCTGCGGTCGGTCTCGGCGGGGGGAATCGACAAAATCAAGCAGGAGCAGGACCTCCACGCAGCGAGCCCGGCGAATATCGCGGCCCTGGTCGAAACCAGGATCGTGCCCCTGTTCGATTTCGTTCGCATGACGCGGCTTGCCATGGCACGCAACTGGCGTCTGACCACGCCCGAGCAGCAGGCGTCGCTCACGGCGGAGTTCAAGATCATGCTGGTGCGGGCTTATTCCACTGCGCTCGCGCAATACCGCGGCGAGACCGTCGAATTCAAGCACCTGCGCGCCACGCCGCTCGATACCGAGGTGACGGTCAGGTCGGAGGTCAAACAACCCGGGAACGAACGCATGATCCTGAACTACGAGATGGAGAAGACGCCGGCGGGATGGAAGATCTACGACGTCGATGTTGCGGGAGTGCGCCTGGTTACGACCTATCGGGAGGTCTTCGCCGAAGAGGTGCGCGCTGGCGGCGTAAATGGCCTGATTAAATTCCTCGCTGACGGCAATCGGGAGGGCGGGTCGAGATTCAACTCCATCAAGGCCTCGTTTTGGGAAAAGTGCCGGGTCGTATATGCGATCTTCCAGAATGTATTTCGGCGCGGCGGGCAATAGAGCGCCGGGATCGCGGTTCTACTCACATCAAGGCGCTGAATCTGCGGCGGGCCGGCGCCGCCAAACACCGCAAATACGGCAGGCGCTTTGCATACGCGCTGAATGCAAGGCCAGGGAGGGACGCCGGCGATCGATCGAGCCGTGCCGACGGGCTCACACGGCTTCGTGCATGTCCCTGACAATTTCGTAGCACGAGCAGCAGGCGGCTTCCAGGCCTTTGCGATCGAGAATCGCGATATTGCCGCGGCTGTAGCTGATCAGGCCGTCCTGCTGCAACGTGCGCGCGGCCTTGGTGACGCCGACGCGCCGCACGCCCAGCATCTGCGAGAGGAATTCCTGAGTGAGCCGGAATGAACCTGATCGCACGCGATCGTGGGTCATCAGCAGCCAGCGCGCCAGACGTGCTTCGATAACGTGAAAGCGGTTGCACGCGGCCGTCTGCGTGATTTGCGTCATCAGGCTGTAGGTATAGCGATGCAACTCGCGCGTCAGTGCGTGGCTTTGCCGGAGCTGTTTGAGAAATGACGCCGCATTCATGCGCATGGCTGTTCCGGTTCCCTGCACCAGCGCGCGCACCGGGGAAATGTTGATCTCCAGCGCGAGTGGTATGCCGACCACGCCTTCGCGGCCGACCAGGCCGACTTCCAGCGCCTGGTGTCGGTCCACCAGCGTCAGCAGGGAGACAAGCGAGTCATTGGGAAAGTAGACGTGCTTAATTTGCTCCCCGGGTTCATACAGCACATCGCCGTAGGTCAGCACCACCTGCTCCATGTCGTCGATCAGTTGCCGATAGTCTTTGCGCGGCAGCGCGGCGAGCAGGCAATTGGCTACGGCTTTTTTCTTCGCAATAGGCATGGCGGCCTCGGGTGTTGTCGCGCTCCCATGAGCATCCTCATGGCGAAGCGCGACCGGTGGCACACGGAGGTGCACAGAACCAGATCCGATGTAGACAGCAGTCATCATTTGCCTTCAATTGGAACCCCGTGACGCAGCGCACGCGAAAAACGCGGCGCCAGGGCGCGGTGCGAAGACTCTGTAGCGGCAAAGACTACGGCAAACAATTTGCGCTGTATGTACGCCGGCGCACAGAGCCGGCGCAAGCCGACGGGGAAAATTGCCCTCATTCACGCCATTCCTAAGGAAGGGGATGGACCCCCAATCCCGGCCGGAAACCGTCCAAAGCATGGTTTGTGCGCTTTGCCGATGCGGAGGTTTCGAATTCGACCACGAAAGGATAATAAGCATGCTGTATACCATCGCCGTCGTTCTGATCATCCTGTGGCTCCTGGGGCTGGTGACTTCCTACACCATGGGCGGCTTCATTCACGTTCTGCTGGTCATCGCCATCGTTGTCGTCCTGCTCCGCGTTATAAGCGGGCGCAATCCCCTCTGACCGCGGCGCCATTGGGCGTGTGCTTTTGGAAACTGCGTGCCGGCATCGTCCGGCGTAGAGAGGGACGATCCATGCGGCCACCGCGCTCGGCTTTGGTTCCCCTGTTCCTGCTGCTAGCGCTTGCGACCCCCGCGTCGGCGCAGGACCATGCGCGTGCCCGGACAGTTCCGCCTGCTTTCCCCGCGGGATTGGACCAGATCGTCTACAAAGGGCTGGTCGGCAATGTGCTCGACGCGGTTCCGATGGATGCTTCGGAACGCCTGGGCCTTCAGCGCGCCAACGCAGTCATAGGCAACACCTTATTTGGCCGGTCGCTGGCGATATTGGCAGGGTTGAGCAATCCCGTTCTGCTATTGGGGGGATTTGTCTGGGGCATTTGGGCGGCAGCCAATATCGCGCCGGTCAAGGCGGCGATGAAACGCGCGGTCGACCCGGACCAGTCCGGCGGCGGTGTTGCTGCGCCGGGGCGCGCGCTTGCGCTCTTCAATGTTTCCTCCGCCGTGACCGACACGCGCGCGAATGCGGCACCCGCGCCGGTTTTGTCGAGTTCGAATTCCGCCGGGGATCCAGGCGTTGCGGGCCCAGTACGTCCTCGCGTAATCAAGATATGGCTGCCGCAGCGCTCGCCTGCCCCGCTTCGATAGCTGCAAACGCATTGACCTTACCGACGGCGTGGCGGGGGGCAATGCCGAAACGTCCGCTCTGATCGCAAACGAATTCTTCCTATGGTCGTGAATTGGCCCCGCGTTCCGGCCAGATGAAACGGACAGGATGGGGCAGACATCGGCTCCCTGTGCGAAAATAAGCTCCCTGCCGCGGTAGCGCCTCGTTCGACGCCGACCGGGCCCGCAGCCAAATCCACCCTCGATCTGTTGTTCCCATCCGAACATGGCACATGGACATCATTCCGCCGCCTCAGCCGCCGACGCAGGGCCGCCCGTGTCCAGAGCGCGACCCAACGAATGGCGCGTGGTCGGCTTGCTGCTGCCCTACCTGTCGGAATATAAATGGCGGGTGCTGGTCGCTCTGATATTCCTCACCTCGGCCAAACTCGCCAACGTCGGCGTGCCGCTGGTATTGAAGTCAGTCGTCGATGCGCTGTCGCCCGCGCAACAGGTGCTGGCGCTGCCGCTGGCGCTGCTGGTCGCCTATGGCGCGCTGCGCCTCTCGACCGTGCTGTTCGCCGAACTGCGCGACGTGGTATTCGTGCGGGTGACGCAGCGCGCCATCCGCCGCGTCGCGCTCACCGTGTTCCGCCATCTGCACAGCCTGAGCCTGCGCTTCCATCTGGATCGCCAGACCGGCGGCGTGTCGCGCGACATCTAGCGCGGCACGCGCGGCATTTCGACGCTGCTGTCCTACATGCTGTTTTCCATCATTCCGGTGATCCTGGAATTCAGCCTGGTGGCGGTGGTGCTGCTGACCAAGTTCGACTGGCGCTTCGCCGCCGTCACCTTCGCCGCGGTCGCGATTTACATGTTTTTCACCGTCAGCGTCACCGAGTGGCGCATGGACATCCGCCGCCAGGCCAACGAGCTCGATTCGAAGGCCAACACCCGCGCCATCGACAGCCTGCTCAATTACGAGACCGTGAAATATTTCAACAACGAGGAGTACGAGGCGCGGCGCTACGACGACAACCTGCGCAAATACGAATCGGCCGCGGTGAAAAACGAAATATCGCTCGGGCTGTTGAATGTCGGCCAGAGTTGTGTCATCGCGATCGCCGTGACGCTGCTGATGATCCTGGCGGCCGAGGGCGTGGTGAACAAGACGCTGACGCTGGGCGATCTGGTGCTGATCAACGGCCTGCTGATCCAGCTCTATATTCCGCTCAATTTTCTCGGCGTGGTGTACCGCGAGATCAAGCAGGCGCTGATCGACACCGACAGGATGTTCCGGCTGCTGGAGCAGAACCGGGAAATCCAGGACAGCCCCGACGCCTTGCCGCTCGCCTCGGGCAGCTGCTCGATTCGCTTCGAGCACGTGGATTTTTCCTACGATCCGAAGCGGCAGATCCTGTTCGACGTGTCGTTCGACGTGCCTGCGGGCAGCAAGGTCGCCGTGGTCGGGCACTCGGGCGCGGGCAAGTCCACGCTGGCGCGACTGCTGTACCGTTTCTATGACGTCAGCCGCGGCGCCATCGTCATCAACGGTAGCGACATCCGCGCGCTGCAGCAATCCAGCCTGCGCGGTGCCATCGGCATCGTGCCGCAGGATACGGTGCTGTTCAACGACAGCATTTTCTACAACATCCAGTGTGGCCGGCCCGAGGCGACGCGCGAGGAGGTGTTCGAAGCGGCGCGGACGGCGCATATCCATGAGTTCATCGAAAGCCTGCCCGACAAATACGAGGCGCGGGTGGGCGAGCGCGGCCTGAAGCTCTCGGGCGGGGAAAAGCAGCGCGTCGCCATCGCGCGCGCCATCCTCAAGAATCCCGCCATCCTGATTTTCGACGAAGCCACCTCGGCGCTCGATTCCGAGACGGAAAAATCGATTCAGGGCGAACTCGCGCGCATCGCCCAGGGGCATACCACGCTGGTGATCGCGCATCGCCTGTCCACCGTGATGGATGCGGACCAGATTCTGGTCATGGAGGCGGGGCGCATCATCGAGCGTGGCGGCCATCGCGAACTGCTGGAGCGCAATGGCGCTTACGCCCAGATGTGGGCGCTGCAGCAGCAGGAGGAGTCGCAGCAGCAGCGGGCGAAAGTCGCGGACTTGCCGCCGACCATGGGCGTTCTTCAAATTTCGCCTTAGGTAATACCCCTATCTTGTTATTTTTGCTTGCCAAATAAGAATCGAGCCGCTAGACTGCGCCGAACGCCTAATCTTGCCAGGGAGCGACATGCTGATATCCATACGCCCTATCCTGATCTGTGCCGGCCTGAGTCTGAGCTTGGCCAGCGTTGCCTACCCCGGCGAAGCCCTAGCGCGTCATCGCGCGGAAAGCGCCGCACATACGGCGCACAGGTTGTCGCTGCGCTCGGCGTCCGCGATCGTGCAGGACGCGGAAACCGGAGAGATTCTGTATGGCAAGAACGCGAACACGATAACGCCCATCGCCTCGATCACCAAGCTTATGACGGCGATGGTGATGCTGGACGCCGGAGTCGATCTCAATCAGGAGATCACCATATCGACCGCGGACATGGATACGCTGCGCGGCACCCACTCGCGCCTGAAACCCGGCGCCACCCTGAGCCGCGACGAACTGCTGCGCCTGGCGCTGATGTCCTCGGAGAACCGCGCCGCCGCGGCCCTGGCGCGCACCACCTATCCGGGCGGCATCAAGCCGTTCCTGCGCGCGATGAATCAAAAGGCGCGGATGCTGGGCATGAACGATACCCACTTCGACGACGCCACCGGGCTCTCCGCCGCCAACGTGGCGAGCGCCGAGGATCTGGTCAAGATGGTGCGCGCCGCGCATCGCTACGCACTCATCCGCAAATACACCACTACGACCGGACACGAGGTCCGTGTTGCCGGCCGGCCACTGGCCTATCACAACACCGACCGGCTGGTGTCGAACGAAAGGTGGCACATAGGCCTGTCCAAGACCGGCTTCACCAATGATGCCGGCCACTGCCTGGTGCTGCAGGCGAAGCTGGCCGAGCGCCAGGTGATCATCGTGCTTCTGGATTCCTGGGGAAAATTCTCGCGCATCGGCGACGCCAACCGCATCAGGGCCTGGCTGGAAGCGAACGCCAGGCCGCATAACGCCGGCGTGCGCAGGGCAGCGCAAGATACCGGCAGCCACGCGCCAGGCTGAGGCCCGGGGGCGGCGTAGGGGCATCCGTAACGCAACGAGGGAACCCGGGTGGGATCGGCAGGGTTCCACCCCGACCTCGGCTCCTTGTGCTTGCCTGAGTCGGACCGCAGCAAAAAATGACGTTTGCTGCGGATTTCAAGCAATCTGCTGTCGAGGGACCGATGGCACATCCGCAGCAGCGCCGAGACCTTGGGGTAGTTCGCTTCTACAATTTTCTGCCTGAAGCCACCTCCTTCCTGAGCGAGGTGCTGACCGGGCTGGCATTGCCGCGCAAGGCGCTGCCGCCGAAGTATTTCTACGACGCGCGCGGCTGCAGCCTGTTCGAACAGATCTGCGAACTGCCCGAGTACTATCCCACGCGCACCGAGCTCGCCATCATGCGCGAGCATTCTGCCGCGATGGCGAAGTTCCTCGGCCCGGACTGCCAGCTGATCGAGTTCGGCAGCGGCTCGAGCCGAAAGACGAGCATCCTGATCGAACAACTGCGGCCACCGTTATACGTGCCCATCGATATCGCCGGCGAGGCGATGCAGGCGGCGGCTGCCGGCCTCGTTCAGGACTTTCCCTGGCTCAACATCAACGGCGTGTGCGCCGACTACACCAGGGCGCTGACGCTACCGGTGTTCGTGGGCGTGCCGATCCGGAAAAAAGCGGTGTACTTCCCCGGGTCGACGATCGGCAATTTCACCCCGGAAGAGGCGATCGAATTCCTGCAGCTCGCCCGGCGCATGGTCGGCGCGGGCGGCGCGCTGCTGATCGGTGTCGACCTGAAAAAAGACAAACCGGTGCTGGACGCCGCCTACAACGACGCGGCGGGCGTGACCGCCGCGTTCAACCTCAACTTGCTCGCGCGCATCAACCGCGAGCTGGGCGGGGATTTCCAGCTGCAGCGATTTCGCCACCGGGCCTTCTACGACGAGGCCCTGGGCCGGATCGAGATGCACGTCGAAAGCCTGGCGGCGCAGTTCGTGCATGTAGGCGGCGAGCGCTTCAGCTTCGGCCAGGGCGAAACCATCCTTACCGAGATTTCCTGCAAGTACAGCGTGGATGAATTCCGCGCGGTGGCGCAACGCGCCGGCTTCGCGCCCGGTCATACCTGGACCGACGCCGCCAGACTGTTCAGCGTTCACGGGATGATCGCCGTCTAGCGCCGTCCTAGGCGCTATAATTCGCGCAAAGGTCTGAATCCCAGCGCGTACGGGGTGCGGCTTCGCGCGCTGTTCGGAACAAAGGCAAAGCATGCTATCGGGCACTAGATTCAATCTCGAGGTCAATCCGAAAATTCCGCAGAGGCTGGCGCGCCTGGAGGAGCTGGCCAACAATCTTTGGTACAGCTGGGACATCATGCCCACGCGGGCGCTGTTTTCGCGCCTGGATCCGGTCTTGTGGAACACGGTGGGACACAGCCCCAAGGCCCTGCTCAAGCGTATCGATCAGCGGTGCCTGACCGACGCGGCCGAAGACAAGCTGTTTATCGACAACTACAATCGCGTGCTTTCGGCATACGACAGCTATCATGGCGAGCAGACGCGCCGCGACGCCGCGGAGGCGCCGCTCGCGCAAACCGAGCTGGTTGCCTATTTCTGCGCAGAGTTCGGATTCCACGAAAGCCTGCCGATCTATTCGGGCGGCCTCGGCATACTTGCCGGCGATCACTGCAAGACCGCGAGCGACATGCGCCTGCCTTTCGTCGGCGTCGGGCTGCTCTACCGGCAGGGATATTTCTCCCAGACCATCGACAGCCACGGCAATCAAAGGGCTACCTACCTGGATTCGGATTTCGAGGATCTGCCGATCACGCCGGTGCAGCGCGAGGACAGTTCCGAATTGAAAGTCGGCGTCGAGTTTCCCGGGCGCGAGGTGACGGCGAAAGTGTGGCGCGCGCGCGTCGGCAACGTGAACCTGTACCTGCTCGACACCGACATCGAGGAAAACACGGCGCACGACCGCAATATCGCGCACCAGCTCTACGGCGGCGATCGCACCACCCGCATTGAGCAGGAGATCGTGCTCGGCGTCGGCGGAGTGCGCGCGCTCGCCGCGCTCGGACTCAAGCCCACCGTCTGGCACATCAATGAAGGGCATGCGGCGTTCCTGATTCTGGAGCGCCTGCGCACCCTGGTGCACCAGGGCCTGGATTTTGCCGGTGCGCTAGAGGCAGTGGCATGCAACACGGCGTTTACCACCCACACACCAGTGCCCGCGGGACATGATCATTTCTCCGCGCAAATGTTGCTGCACTATTTTCAAGGCTATTGCGACGAGCTGGGGGTTCCCGGCGAACAGCTGCTGTCGCTCGGGATGGGGCCGGGCGCGAGCGAATTCAATATGACCACCCTGGCCGTGCGCGGCTCGCGCTTCCACAACGGAGTTTCCAAGATTCATGGCGGCGTTTCCGCGCGCATATTGGCGGACCTGTGGCCGCAGATTCCGCCGGAAGAAAATCCGATCACATCGATCACCAACGGCGTGCACGTGCCGACCTTCCTCTCGCCGGAATGGGCCGAAGCATTCGACCATTTCCTCGGTTACGGCTGGAGCCGCAGGCTGGGCGACCAGAGTTGCTGGGACCAGATCAACGAAGTGCCGGATCATGTTTTCTGGAGCACCCGCCAGCACCTGAAGTCGCAGTTGATGCACCTGGTGCGCTATCGCCTGCGCGAGCAGAACGCGCGCAACCAGGGCAGCGAAGCGCACCTGGACCGTCTTCTGAGCCTGTGCGATCCGGACAACCCGACGGTGCTGATCATTGGCTTCGGCCGCCGCTTCGCGACCTACAAGCGGGCGACGCTGCTGTTCGAGAATCTCGACTGGCTGCGTCAGTTGCTCGGCGATCCCTTGCGTCCGGTGCTGTTTCTGTTTGCCGGCAAGGCGCACCCGGCCGACGTGCCCGGGCAGGACTTGATCAGGCGGGTGATGCAGGTGGCGCAGATGCCCGAGTTCGAAGGCAAGATACTGCTGATCGAAGGCTATGACCTGCGCCTCGGCCGGCGCATGGTTTCCGGCGTCGATGTCTGGCTCAACAATCCGGTGTACCCGCTCGAGGCCTCCGGCACCTCGGGTATGAAGGCGGCGATGAATGGCGTAGTCAATCTGTCGGTGCTCGACGGCTGGTGGGGCGAAGGCTACGACGGCACCAACGGCTGGGCGATCAAACCGGCCGCTGCCGGCCTGGACGAGGCGAGCCGGAATCGGGAGGAAGTGCGCACCTTGTACGAAATCCTGCAGGACCACGTCATTCCGCTTTACTACAAGCGCGAAAGCTGCGGCTACTCGCCCGAATGGGTGAAGCTGGCGAAGCGCTCCATCTCCAGCCTTATGCCGCGCTTCAATTCTGCGCGCATGCTGGGGGAATACGTCGCCAAATGCTATCTGCCGGCCGCGCGCCAGGGCCGGCTCTATGCCGAGAACCAGTTCGAGGTCGCGCGCTCGATTGCCGCCTGGAAGTCGCGCGTGCGCCGGGCTTGGCCGGGGGTGACGATACGCAGGCTGGATATGCCGAAGAAGCGCATCGACTTCGGCGACAGCGTGCGCATCGAAGCAACGCTGAGTTTGAACCACTTGAATCCGGAAGACGTGGCGGTGGAACTGCTGATGAGTCGTATCGGCGCGCCGGACGAAGAAGAGACGACGAGCTACCGCTTCGTCGCGCAAGGCGCCGATGCAAGTGGCGAGCACCATTTTGTTCTGGAGCTCGCGCCGGAGCTGTGCGGAAGGCTGGATATGCGCATCCGCGCCTATCCCTGCCATGGGTCGCTGACCCATCCGCTCGAATTAGGGCTGATGATCTGGGCTTGAATACCGGCTGGGCCGCGCTTGGCGCGTGCCCCGGCGCAGCCGCAACGCAAGGTGGAGCGATGCGCAATATTAATCCGCGGTTGAACGATGGCTTACCGGCCCTGAGCCAGCCCTGCGTAAATTCCGGCGTAGCGGCGCGCGCTCGCGTTCCAGCCGAAATCCCTCGCCATGCCGTTCCGCTGCAGCGCGGGCCAGGTCGCGCCTTCGCGCCAGACGCTCGCCGCGCGTGCTACCGCGGCGAGCAGCGCCGCGGCACTGGGCTCGCAAAAAACGAACCCACTGGCGCTGCCGTCGGCGAGCGTAGCCGGATTGCAGTCGACGACTGTGTCGGCGAGTCCGCCGGTTGCGCGCACGATCGGCGGTGTGCCGTAGCGCTGGCTGTACATCTGGTTCATGCCGCAGGGCTCGAAGCGCGAGGGCATGAGGAAGGCGTCGGCGCCGGCTTCGATCAGGTGTGCAAGCGTTTCGTCAAAGCCGATGGTCGCGCTCGCCGCGCGCGGATAGCTCTGCGCCAGCGCGGCAAAGCCGCGCTAGAGGCCGGGATCGCCGCTGCCGAGCAGCACCAGCTGTGCGGGCAGCGCCAGCAGCTGCGGTGCGATCTCGAGCAACCAATCGAGTCCTTTTTGCTCGGTGAGCCGGCTGACCACGGCAAACAGCGCCAACTCGGGCGTCGCCGCCAGACCGAGACGCCGCTGCAAGGCTTGTTTGTTGCCGGCCTTGGCGGCGAGCGTGTCGGCACTGTAGCGGCATTCGATCAAGGGATCGGTGGCCGGGTTCCACAATCCGGTATCGATGCCGTTGAGTATGCCGTGGAGGCTGGCCTTGCGCGCGGTGAGCAATCCATGCAGGCCGAAGCCGAGGGTTTCGCTTTGGATTTCCAGCGCATAGCCCGGGCTGACGGTGCTGATCGCGTCGGCGAATTGCAGGCCGGCCTTCAGAAACGAAAGCTTGCCGTAATATTCGACACCGTCCGGTTGAAAGCTGTCGGGCGGGAGGCCGAGCGCGGCGACCACTTCCGGCCCGAATATCCCTTGAAACCCGAGATTGTGTATGGTCAGCAGCGTCGCCGCGCGCGCGCCAGAGGCGTGGTGCAGGTATGCCGGGGCGAGGCCGGTCTGCCACTAGTTGCAGTGGAGCACTTGCGGATACCATGCGAGCGGGCTGTCTGCGCTGCCAAGCAGCGCGGCGACGCGCGACAACAGGCCGAAGCGCAGTGCGTTGTCGCTCCAGTCGCTGCCGGTTTGATTCTGATAGGGTCCGCCGGGACGGTCATAGAATTCGGGGCAGTCGAGCAGGTACAGAGGTACGCCCGAGGTCGTATTTCCCTGGAGCAGTCTCGATGCCGGCAGGCCCGCGCTGGGCGCGAGGCGCGCAATCTCGCGGCACCCGGGCAACTGTGCGAGCACCACGCGGTAGCCCGGCAGCAGGATCCTGGCGTCGATGTCGAGCGCGACCAGCGCGGCGGGCAGGGCCGCACTGACATCGCCGAGGCCGCCAGTTTTCACCAGTGGGGCGCATTCGGAGGTGGCGAACAGGACGCGCAGTGGGCTCGGGTTCGCGGCTGTAGCGGAAGTGGCGGGAGGCATGGAGGTGGATCGCGGCGCCGTCAGAAGGCATTGCTGAAGGGCGCAATATTAGCAGGGGTTCGGATTTCCGACCCAGTGCTCGCATTGCCTGGATTGGCATGATCCTCGCCGGCGACATCGGCGGAACCAAAGCGCTGCTCATGCTCGCGGCAGTGCGTCATGGCCGGCTGGCACCGCTCCTGGAGCGGCGCTACGCTGTCGCCTCCTTTGCCGATTTTTCCGCCATGCTCACGCGCTTTGTCGATGAATGCCGCGCGCATCGTGGGCGCAAGACGCGCGTTGCCAGCGCTTGTTTCGGCGCAGCCGGGCCGGCGTCGGGCAATCGCATCCAAATGACCAACCTGCCCTGGCGTCTGGATGCCAGGGCAATCGCGGCGCAGTTCGGCATCGCCCGCGTGCTGCTGGTAAATGATTTCGCGGCCGCCGCCGCGGGAGTCGAAGCCCTGACCCCTGGCGACTGTGCGACGCTGCAGCGCGGCGAGCCCTTGCCTCAGGCAGCGCGCGTCGTGATCGGCGCGGGTACCGGCCTCGGCGTGGCGTATGCTCTGCCGCAGGCCAAGCGCTACCGCATCATCGCCGGAGAAGGCGGACACGCCGGTTTCGCCCCCGCGGATGAGGAGCAGATGCGGCTGTGGCAGGCGCTGCACGCGCGCTTCGACCGCGTCAGCGCGGAGCACGTCGTTTCGGGACCGGGCCTGGTGCGCATCTACGAAATCCTGCGCACCGAGCTGCCCGAGGCGCCGGCATTGCGCGAGAGCGTGCGCACCGAAGGCGCAGCCGCGATCAGCCGCCATGCCCTGGAACAAGGCGATCCGCTGGCCTGCCGGGCGCTGGACCTGTTCATCGCCTGTTACGGCGCGGCGGCAGGCGATCACGCTCTCGCCGTCACCGCGCGCGGCGGCGTCTATATCGCCGGCGGCATCGCGCGGAAAATCCTAAGCCGGCTCGCGGCCGGCGGTTTCATGGCGGCGTTTAACGCCCAGGGCGTGCATGCGCAGTTAAATCTCAGGGTTCCGGTGCAGGTGGTTACCACCGAGCGCCTCGGGCTGCTGGGTGCGGCGCTGATTGCGGCACGCGGCCAATAGACCCTGGAAATTTCGCGCCCCGGTCCCCAGGTGACATGATAATTGTCAATTGTCGGCCCGCCCTTGGCCGCTATGCTCTGATCGAGTGGTAACTGCACGAACAGGAGGTCGGCCATGTCAAGCATACAGACACGTACACCGAGATCCAAGGCGGCGTCAAAGGCCACGCTACCGTCCAAGGCCCTGGCGCGTGCGCCGCTGGTCGCTGCAAAATCGAACAAGGGCAATGCGGAGGCCCGTCCGGGTTCGGCTCCGCCCCTTGATGCGCAGGAGCGCGACCGGCTGATTGCGCGGGCCGCATATTTCCGCGCCGAAAAGCGTGGCTTTGCCCCGGGCTGCGAGTTGCAGGACTGGATCGAGGCCGAGGCGGAAGTGCTGCGGCTGAGCGGCGGGCATTAGCGCCGCGCTGGGCGAGGCGCGGGTTCTAAGTCCGGCGCGAAAGAGTGGAGCTTAGGATCGATGGGTGTCGCCGAAATAGGCATCAAGGGTCATATGAGCGGCTTCGACCAGGGCGGTGAGGCGGCCGATCGCGCCGGCAACGTAAGGCCGGAGCGAATCGAGCTTCGAAATCTTGCCCATGACACGCTCGCCATCGTTCTCGCCGGCGGCCGCGGTTCGCGACTGGCGGAACTCACCGACTGGCGCGCCAAGCCGGCGGTGCCCTTCGGCGGCAAGTTCCGCATCATCGATTTCGCCCTCTCCAATTGCGTCAATTCAGGCATCCGGCGGATCGGCGTTTGCACGCAATACAAGGCGCAGAGCCTGATCCGGCACCTGCAGCGCGGCTGGAGTTTCCTCGACGGTCGCTTCGAAGAGTTCGTCGAACTGCTGCCGGCGCAGCAGCGCGTCACCGCCGACTGGTACCGTGGCACCGCCGACGCGGTGTACCAGAACATCGACATCCTGCGCCGCCACCGCAGAAAATACGTGCTGATCCTCGCCGGGGACCATGTCTACAAAATGGACTACGCGCGCATGCTCGCCGACCATTTGGCCAGCGGCGCGGTCATGACCGTTGCCTGCATCGAGGTGCCGCTGGCCGACGCGAGCCAGTTCGGGGTGATGAGCGTGGACGTCAATGGGCGCATCAGCGCATTCGACGAGAAGCCGGCACGGCCGGCGGCCATGCCCGGCGATCCGGACAGGGCGCTCGCGAGCATGGGCATTTACGTGTTCGACGAGGGGTTCCTGTATGAGCAGCTGATTCGCGATGCCGAAACCGGCGATTCCAGCCACGACTTCGGCAAGGACCTCATTCCCTGGATGATCAAATCCGGATTGCATGTGCATGCTCACCGCTTCCGCGACAGCTGCGTCAACATGAGCAAGGGCGCGCCCTACTGGCGTGACGTGGGCACGCTCGACGCATACTGGCAAGCGAACATGGAATTGACGCGGGTGGTGCCCGATCTCAATCTGTACGACGTCGACTGGCCGATCTGGACTTATCAGGAGCAGATGCCACCGGCGAAATTCGTATTCGATGACGACGGCCGGCGCGGCATGGCGGTCGATTCGCTGATATCCGGCGGCTGTATCGTCAGCGGCTCGACGGTGCGGCGCTCGGTGCTGTTTTCCAACGTGCGCGTGCAGGACTTCTGCGATATCGAGGATTGTGTGATCCTGCCGAACGTGGAAATAGGCAATAATGTGACCCTGCGGCGGGCGATAGTGGACAAACACTGCCGTCTACCCGACGGGCTGACTGCGGGCGTAAATCCGGAGGCGGACCGCAAGCGCTTTCATGTCACCGAGCGCGGGGTGACTGTGATTGTCCCGGAAAGCCTGGGCCAGCGCGTACACCATCTGCGCTAAAGGGATGCGCCAAGTGCGGGACGGGAACGAAGATGCTGCGCCGGTTTCCTCCGCCCCCTTGCATATTCCAGAAGCCGGAGGCGCTTGCGGGTGAAACAGCATGTGAACGTTGATCGGCGCCTGGCCGGTCCGGTCGCGTTTCAATTGGCGCCCTGCGGATGAATCCCTCCCGTACCCTGGATCTGGTACTGGTGTGGCATCTGCATCAGCCTGATTACCGCGACCATGCAAGCGGCGAGTTTGTGCTGCCCTGGGTCTATCTGCACGCGATCAAGGATTACACCGACATGGCCTGGCATCTTGAGCGCCACCCGGGCATGCGTGCGGTGGTCAACTGGGTGCCGGTGCTGCTGGATCAGATCGAGGATTACGCCGACCAGTTCGAAAGCGGAAGGCTGCGCGACCCACTGCTGCGGATGCTTGCGCGCGACGCGGCGCAACCCCTGGCCCAGCACGAGCGCAGCTTGCTCGCGGAGCGCTGTCTGAGCGTGGAAAATTTGGGGATGATCCAGCATTATCCGTATTTCAAGCACCTGTTCGATCTGTTCTGGTCGTTCGAGGCGCGGGGCCAGGCGGCGCTGGCCTATCTGTCGGATCAGTTTTTCTACGATGTGCTGACTTGGTATCACCTTGCCTGGACCGGCGAGACAGTTCGGCGCGAGTCCGAACTGGTGACGCAGCTGATGGCGGTCGGCGAGCATTTCACGAAACAGCAGCGCGGCGAACTGTTTGCACTGATCGGCAAACTGGTGCGCGGCGTGGTCGACCGCTATGCGCGTTTGGCCGGCACCGGACAGATTGAGCTCTCGACCACGCCGCACTATCATCCGCTGGCGCCGCTGATGCTCGATTTCGGTTCGGCGCACGAGGCCGAGCCGAACGCGCAACTGCCCGAGGCATCGGACTATCCTGGTGGCCGCGCGCGGGTGACGGCGCAATTGCGCTCGGCGCTCGAAAGCCATGCGCGCCGTTTCGGCGCGGTCCCGCGCGGCCTGTGGCCGGCCGAAGGTTCGATCTCCGAGGGCTTGCTGCGCGTGCTCGCCGGCAATGCCTTGGGCTGGGTGGCAAGTGGCGAGCAGGTGCTCGCCAACAGTCTGCGCGCGGCGGGGCGCGGCGCCGAATCCCGGTCGCGCTATCTGTACCGGCCATACCGGCCGGGCGCCGCGCCCGACCTGCTCCTGTTTTTCCGCGACGACAAGCTATCGGATCGGATCGGCTTCGAATACCAGAAATGGTACGGCAGCGATGCTGCCGCCAATTTCGTCGGTGAGCTGGAACACATCGCGGCGGAAGCGCCGCAGGACGAGCGGCCTCTGGTGAGCGTGATCCTCGACGGCGAAAATGCCTGGGAGCATTACCCGTACAACGCCTATTATTTTTTAACCGCGCTGTACAAGGCACTGGAATCGCACTCGTTCATCCATCCGACCACTTACGCCGCATTATTGCAGGCGGGTTCGAATGACGCCGTCACATCTGCCGACATACCGCCCGCCGCGACGCATCAGCTCGAGCGGCTGGTTGCCGGAAGCTGGGTGTATGGCAACTTCGCCACGTGGATAGGGTCGGTTGACAAGAACCGCGCGTGGGATCTGCTGTGCGGCGCCAAACAGAGCTTCGATCTGGTTAGCGCGAGCGGACGCCTGGATGCCGGGCGCAGGGCGGCAGCGGAGCGTCAGCTGGCCGACTGCGAAGGCTCGGACTGGTTCTGGTGGTTCGGCGACTACAACCCCGGCGCGGCGGTGGCGAGTTTCGACCGGCTGTACCGGGCGAAGCTCGCCAATTTGTATCGCTTGATCGATTTGCCGGCGCCGGCAGCGCTGGCCGAACCCATATCCCACGGCCATGGCGATCCCGAAGGCGGAGGCAGCATGCGCCGCGGGAGTGCGCCATGAGCAGGGAGCAGGGGACCCATCGGGAGATGGGGATACGACCGGCCGCGATTGCCGCCGGACGCCGAAAGTGCATACGCGGGAATCGCGATGACGGAATGGAGGCGGCGCGCCGGGCGATGCGGCCTAAGAGGCCATTTCGGCATTGCCGAAATATCCCTTGAACCAGCGCGCGTCCCGCCGCGCGAC
>DAIDTN010000137.1 GCA_027457185.1 Burkholderiales bacterium
CGGAATCGCGGAGCTGGAACCCAGGCTGGCAAGTCTCGCCCGCTCCGGTGGCGGGGAGCTCACCCTCGACGCTTCGGCGATAACTGCGATGGACACTTCCGGCGCCTGGCTGCTGCAGCGAACCCTGCGCGCGCTGGAACAACATGGTCGCAGCGTGCAGTTGCGCGGAATGCGGCCGGAATTCGAGTCCTTGCTGCAGCTGATCGCCTCGCGCGACGTTAGATCCGAATCCATAGCGGCACCCGGCCTGCTGGCGCGAATAGGTCGGCGGGCCTGGCTCAGCCTGGGCAATGCCGTCGGCATGCTGGCATTTCTGGGCGAAAACGCGATCGTGCTGCTGCGCTCGGTCGCGCGCCCCGGCCGCATCCGCTGGCGCGCCGTAGCCTACAATTTGCAGGTGACGGGGTTTGAAGCGCTGCCGATCACCGGCCTGCTGTCGTTCCTGATGGGCATCGTGATTGCCTATCAGGGGGCGGAGCAGCTGCGCCAGTTCGGCGCCAATATCTATGTCGCCGACCTGGTAGGGCTGTCCATGGTGCGCGAACTCTCGCCCATGCTCACCGCGATCATCGTCGCGGGGCGCTCCGGCTCGGCGTATGCGGCGCAGATCGGCACCATGAAGGTGACCGAGGAAATCGATGCGCTGCGCACCATCGGCGTGGTGCCGCTGGAATTGCTGGTCCTGCCCAAAGTGCTGGCCCTGTTCGTGGCGTTGCCGCTGCTGACGCTTTATACCGACGTTATGGGCGTGCTCGGCGGCATGATCATGGCCCGTGCCCAACTCGACGTCAGCTTCGGCGCGTTCTTCGATCGCTTGAACGAGGCGATCAGTCTGACCTCGTTCCTGGTAGGCGTAGGCAAGGCGCCGGTATTTGCCGTGATCATCGCGCTGGTCGGCTGCTACCAGGGTTTTCAGGTCGGCGGCAGTGCCGATAGCGTCGGCCGGCAGACCACGCTCAGCGTGGTGCAGTCGGTGTTCCTGGTGATCGTGACTGATGCGCTGTTTTCCATCGTCTTCAGCTGGTTCGGCCTGTGAACGGCACCATGCCAGCCACGCAGGACACCGACACTGTGATCGATATCCGCGGTCTGAACACGCGTTTCGGCGGCGCCGTCGTGCATGACAACGTAAACCTGACGGTGCGCCCGGGCGAAATTTTCTCGCTGGTTGGCACCAGCGGTTGCGGCAAATCGACACTGTTGCGCGAAACCATAGCATTGCAGCAGCCGGTATCGGGCTCGATCCGCGTGTTCGGCCGCGAAGTGGTCGGATTGAGCGACGAAGACGCGCTGCCGCTGCGGCGCCGCTGGGGGGTCATGTTCGAGCGCGGCGCGCTGTTCAGCGCGCTGACGGTAAAGGAAAACGTGGGCATGGTGCTGCGCGAGCACACGCCCTTAGGCCAAACCTTGATCGACGAAATCGCTGCGCTCAAGATCGCCCTGACCGGCCTGCCGGCCGACGCGGGCGCCAAGTATCCGAGCGAGCTCTCCGGCGGCATGCGCAAACGCGCGGCGCTGGCGCGCGCCCTGGCGCTCGACCCCGAGCTGCTGCTGCTCGATTAGCCCACCGCCGGGCTCGACCCATTGAGCGCGAGCGGCATCGACGAGTTGGTGCACCAGCTGCGCGACGCGCTCGGCCTGACCATCATGATGGTCACCCACGATCTCGACCTGCTGTGGCGGGCGGCAGACCGAGTAGCGGTGCTGGGCAACGGACATATCCTCGGCATCGGCACCATGGACGAGCTCGCCGGCTCCAGCGATCCGCTGATCCGGGAGTATTTTTACGGGCCGCGCGGCCGCGCCGCGCGCGAGCAGGCATGGAAGAGAAAGTAAATTTCGCCGTGGTCGGCGTGTTCGTGCTCGCGCTCGGTGCCGCACTGATTGCGGGCGTGCTGTGGCTGTCGAGCGGCGGCGCCTATCGCAAAGCCTACGACACCTACCAGACGTATATGGACGAATCGGTTTCCGGATTGAGCCGCGACGCACCGGTCCGCTACCGCGGTGTCGAGGTCGGTCGCGTGCGCCGGATGGCGCTGGCAACGGCCCACGTCGAACAGGTGCAGCTGACGCTGGACATAGAGCACGGTACGCCGGTAAAGCAGGACACGGTGGCGGTGCTGCGGGTGCAGGGCCTGACCGGCATCGCCTATGTCGAACTCTCCGGCGGTAGCCAGAACTCACCGGAGCTGCAGGCGCGCCCCGGCGAAGCCTATCCGGTGATCCGCAGCGGACCCTCGCTGATGGTGCGCCTGGACAGCTCGATTACCACGCTGCTGACCAATTTGAACCGGACCAGTGAACGCCTGAACGCCTTGCTCGACAAGGACACCCGGCGCGAGTTCAAGCAAACCCTGGCCGACCTGCGCGTCGTGTCGCGAACGCTGGCCGCGCGTTCCAGCACTATCGATTCCAGCCTCGCCAATGCGGCCCGCACTCTGGACAACAGCGCACGCTTCTCCGGCGATCTGCCGCGCCTGGTGGAGCGCATGCAAAAAAGCGCCGACGGATTCGATCGCATGACCAAGGAAATCGCCAGCGCTGGCAGCGGCGCGAACGCCACGCTTGCCGGCACCCGCGCCGACCTGCAGCGGGCCACCGCCGAGACCTTGCCGCAAGTGCGCGAGCTCCTGTCTGAATTGCGCGAACTGACCGGCTCGCTGCGCCGTTTCAGCGAGCCGCTGGAGCAGAACCCGAACCTGTTGCTGTTCGGCAAACCCGCGCCCGAACGCGGCCCGGGGGAATGAAACTACACTCGCGGTCCTTACCCTGAAGTTGGCCGCGCAGCGCTCAGGCAGTGGCTGGTCGTACCGGGCCGGCGAACAGCGTTTCCATCTCGCGCCGCAGCTTGTAGGCGGGCAGGCTCTGGTCCATCGTCACATCGTCCCAGCTGAGCGACTGCCCCTTTTTCACCGCCCGCACCAGCTTGACTCGGTGTGCCAGTCCCAGCGGCAAGCCGCCGCAGGCGAGCGATTTGCCGGCCTGGAACAGCTTGCCCCATACGGTGTAGCCGCCCTCTCCGTCTAGGGTTTCACCCGGCTTGAGGTCGCGCTTGGCGGTCGCAATCACGTCGGCGTTGAAGCCAGTGGCGGCGCCGGTCGGTTCGCCGCGCAGGCCGACCGAGGCAACCGAAATTCCCAGCTCCAGTCCGATAAGATGCCAGCGCTTGTACAGGCAGGCATAGCGGCCGCTGGGATCGGTGCGCACCATGTACTCCTTGAAGCAATTGCGGATGTATTCGGTCTCTCCCTCGAACACCACGAACACGCCGAAACGGATGTCGTAGGGAATCATGCGCCCGTCCTTCTCCAGCGAAGAAATCACCTCGACCTGGCCCTTCCGGTGCAGCACGCCGCCTTCGGCGATGGGCCTGCAGACGAAGGGAATATCGTCCACCGAGGCCGGCGGATAAGTCAGCCCGTCGGGCGGTGCGACCAGACCGGTGGCGTTGCACACCGCAGTGCACTCGATGGAGGGTTTGGAGCCATCGAGGAAGGAATTGAACATCTTCGGATTGAGACCTCCCGTCTTCGCCTGCTCCGGCGTAAGCCCGTAATGCCCCCAGACGGTCTCCGGCGTGGACTCGGCAAATTGCGGCAGCCACTTGTGGCCGCGTCCGGCTGCAACCACCGGAAAGCCGGCCGCGCGCGCCCAGTCGACCAGATCGCAAATCAGCGCCGGCTGATCACCGTAGGCGAGGCTGTAGACCACGCCGGCCGCCTGCGCTTTGCGCGCGAGCAGCGGACCGCACAAGGCGTCGGCCTCAACCGTCACGTTGACCACATGCTTGACATGGTCGAATGCAGCCAGGCAATGCTCCACCGCAGCCACCGGATTGCCGGTGCATTCGACGATGATGTCGATGCGCGGATGCGCGACCAGGGCTTCCCAGTCCTCTCCCAGATGGGTGTTGCCTTTGGCCAGCGCATCGTCCAGCGACGCAGCGCCGAACTGCTCGGTCTTCCAGCCCACGCGTTCCAGGTTGGACCGCGCGCCGGCGGGCGCGAGGTCGGCGATGCCGGCGAGATGTACGCCCGGAGTCTTGGGTATTTGAGCGAGGTACATCGCCGCGAATTTGCCGGCGCCGATCAGGCCGACGCGCAACGGTCTGCCTTCGGCTTGGCGCTGCTGCAGCTTGCTAAACAAGTTCATGGTTTTTCGGCCTCGATCAAATGAGCAATAGTCAACGCGAGATGCGCGATGTACTCCGGGCGCTTGAGTTGGCGGCTATGCTTGGACAGCGCGCACACGCTCAGATAAACGCTGACGCGGTTCCAGGCTGAAAGGTTCGGGGTCGATGCATGGAGCGCCAGATGCTAGCGCTTGGGTGCGGAATCGGCGGGGACAGGCGCCGGGGGAGGCAGTATCTGGAAGAAAATCTCGTCCTGCTTGATCATGCCCAAGTCATAGCGGGCACGTTCTTCGATCGCGTCGTAGCCCTGTTTCAGATCACGCACCTCGGCATCGAGCGCGTCGTTGCGCACGCGCATTTTGGCATTGGCGTCCTTCTGCGCCGTGACCTGGCGATCCATGTCCCACACGTGCAGCCAGCCGCCCTTGCCCAGCCACAGCGGGTACTGCAGCAATGCGATCAGGGCGACAAAGACGATGGCTAGGATGCGCATCAACGCAATTGGTAGAACGCGTCCCTGCCCGGGTAACCGACTGTGTCGCCCAGATCTTCCTCGATGCGCAGCAACTGATTGTACTTGGCGATGCGGTCCGAACGGCTCAGCGACCCCGTCTTGATCTGCAGCGTATTTGCACCCACCGCGATGTCGGCGATGATGGTGTCCTCGGTTTCGCCCGAACGGTGCGAGATCACCGCGGTGTAACCTGCACGCTTGGCCATTTCTATGGCGGCAAACGTTTCGGTAAGCGTGCCGATCTGATTGACTTTGATCAGGACCGAATTGGCCACGCCCTCGGCGATGCCCTCGCGCAGGATATTGGTATTGGTCACAAAAATATCGTCGCCGACCAGTTGGATTTTCCTGCCCAGGCGCTCAGTAAGGATTTTCCAGCCGTCCCAGTCGTTCTCGGCCATGCCGTCCTCGATGCTGATCAGCGGATATTTGTCGGCCAGGGCCGCGAGATAGTCGGTGAACTGACCCGAGGACAGTTGCAGGCCCTCGGACTCGAGCATATAGCGCCCGTCCTTGTAGAACTCGGAGGCGGCGCAATCCAGGGCGAGCAGCACATCCTGGCCCGCCTGATAACCGGCCTTGTCGATCGCCTCCATGCACAGCTGCAGCGCGGCCTCGTGGCTGGGCAGATTCGGTGCGAAGCCGCCTTCATCTCCCACGGTGGTGGGCATGCCGCGCTGCTGCAGCAGGCTTTTCAGCGCATGGAACACCTCGGCGCCGCAGCGCAGGGCGTCGCGAAAGCTTTGCGCACCTATCGGGACGATCATGAACTCCTGCATGTCCAGGCTGTTGTTGGCGTGCACGCCGCCGTTGATGATGTTCATCATCGGCACCGGCATCTGCATCGCGCCGGCGCCGCCGAAATAACGGTACAGGGGCAGCCCGCACTCGTCGGCCGCCGCCTTGGCCACAGCCATGGACACGGCCAGCAGGGCATTGGCGCCCAGGCGCGACTTGTTGTCGGTGCCATCTAGATCGATCAGGGTCTTGTCGATAAAACTCTGCTCGGTCGCGTCCAGACCCATGATGGCTTCGGAAATCTCGGTATTGACATGCTCCACCGCATGCAGGACGCCCTTGCCCTGATAACGCAGTTTGTCGCCGTCGCGCAGTTCGATCGCCTCGCGCGTGCCGGTCGAGGCGCCCGAGGGCACTGCGGCGCGCCCCATCACGCCCGATTCCAGCAGCACATCGGCTTCCACGGTCGGATTGCCGCGCGAATCCAGTATCTCCCTCGCCACCACGTCGACTATTGAGCTCATGTTCTTGTCCTTGTGCCAAATTCAGACGTTAAATTTTGCCGCCGGAAATTCAAATCCTGTCAAAGCGATTGTTCCACAAAACCGCTACGCTTGACCACGCCATCCAATTCCTTCAGCGTCATCAGCAATTGCCGCATTTTCGCCAGCGGCCAGGCGTTGGGACCGTCGGACAGGGCCTGGTCCGGATCGGGATGGGTTTCCATGAACAGTCCGGATACCCCGCTCGCCACGGCAGCGCGCGCCAGCACCGGCACGAATTCGCGCTGTCCGCCGCTCACCGTCCCCTGCCCCCCGGGCAGCTGCACCGAATGGGTGGCGTCGAACACCACCGGGCAACCGGTGTCGCGCATGATGGCGAGCGAGCGCATGTCCGATACCAGATTGTTATAGCCAAAGCTCACCCCGCGCTCGCACACCAGGATATTGTCCGCTCCGCTTGCCTGCCGCGCCTTGGCGACGACGTTCTTCATGTCCCCAGGAGCGAGGAACTGCCACTTCTTGATGTTCACCGGTTTGCCGGCGCTGGCCACGGCATTGATGAAATCGGTCTGACGGCACAAGAAAGCAGGCGTCTGCAATACGTCCACCACCGCCGCGGTCGCCTTGATCTGGCCGATCTCGTGCACATCGGTCAGTACCGGTACGCCGATTTGGCGTTTTACCTCGGCGAGTATCTTCAAGCCTTCGTCCGCTCCCGGACCGCGAAACGACTTGCCCGAGCTCCGGTTGGCCTTGTCGTAGGAGGATTTATAGATGAAGGGCATGCCCACTTCAGCACAAATTTCCTTGAGCGTGCCGGCGGTATCCAGGGCAAGCTGCCTGGATTCGATCACGCACGGGCCGGCAATCAGGAATAGCGGCCGCTCAAGGCCGACCTCGAAGCCGCACAGCTTCATGCCGCGGCGACCGTAGCCGCTTGCGTCCCTTGGCCGATGCCGGCCTTCCGCGCCTGGTACGCAAGCGCGGCTTCTACAAAGGCCTTGAACAGCGGATGTCCGGTGCGCGGCGCGGAACTGAACTCGGGGTGGAACTGGCAACCGATGAACCAGGGGTGCGCATTCGGGCCCTCGGTGGGCAACTCGATCAGTTCGCACAGCGCTTCGACCTTGGTGCGCGCCGCCACCTTCAGACCGGCGGCCTCGAGCCGCGGCAGATAATAGTTGTTGACCTCGTAGCGATGCCTGTGGCGCTCGTTGACCACGTCGCTTTGGTAGATGCGCTGCACCTGGGTCCCGGGAACGATATCCGCGGGTTGCGCGCCCAGGCGCATGGTGCCGCCCAGGTCGGAACTCGCATCGCGGTGCTCCACCTTGCCTTCGCGATCCAGCCATTCGGTGATCAGCGCGACCACCGGCTGCGGCGTATCCGCATCGAATTCAGTGCTGTTGGCCCCGGTGAGGCCCGCCTTGTGGCGCGCGTACTCGATCACCGCCAGTTGCATGCCTAGGCAGATGCCGAGATAGGGCACTTTGTTCTCGCGTGCATACTCGATCGCCCTGATCTTGCCCTCAACGCCGCGCGCGCCGAAGCCGCCCGGTACCAGGATGGCGTCCACACCGGCGAGGCAGCCCGTGCCCTCGCTCTCTATCGCCTCCGAATCGACGTACTGGATCTTCACCTTGGAGCGCGTGTGTATGCCGGCGTGCATCAGCGCTTCGTTAAGCGATTTATAGGAATCGGTGAGATCGACGTACTTTCCCACCATGGCGATGGTAATCTGGTGCAGCGGATGCTCCAGCGCCTCGACCAGGCGCTTCCACGCCTTCAGGTCAGCCGGCCGGGCCAGCAAATGCAGCTTGTGGCAGACGATCTCGTCCAGCATCTGCTGGTGCAGCATGTAGGGTATCTTGTAGATCGAATCGGCATCCCATACCGAAATCACCGCATTGGCGGTGACATTGGTGAACAGCGCGATCTTTTTGCGCTCTTCGTCCGGTATGGGACGGTCGGAGCGGCACAGCAGCGCATCGGCCTGGATGCCGATCTCGCGCAGCTCCTTCACCGAGTGCTGGGTCGGCTTGGTCTTGATCTCGCCGGCCGAGGCGATGTAGGGCACAAGGGTCAGGTGCACGTAGCAGACGTTGTCCCGCCCCAGCTCCAGACCCATCTGCCGGATGGCCTCGAGGAAAGGCAGGGATTCGATGTCGCCCACCGTGCCGCCGATTTCGACGATCGCGACCTCCGCGCCCTGCGCGCCGCGGGCGATGAAAGCCTTGATCTCGTCGGTGATATGCGGGATCACCTGCACCGTGCGGCCCAGATATTCGCCGCGGCGCTCCTTCTTGATCACTGACTCGTAGATCTGGCCGGTGGTGAAATTGTTGCTCTTGCGCATCCGCGTCGAACTGAAGCGCTCGTAGTGCCCCAGATCGAGATCGGTTTCGGCGCCGTCTTCGGTGACGAACACCTCGCCGTGCTGAAACGGACTCATTGTCCCCGGATCGACGTTGATGTACGGATCCAGCTTGATGTTGGTGACTTTGATGCCGCGGGATTCGAGGATTGCGGCGAGGGAGGCGGCGGCTATCCCCTTCCCAAGAGAGGAAACTACACCGCCGGTAACGAAGACATATTTGGTCATCTCAGAATCGAGAGATGGGATAAGTGATGTTACAGCAAAAATGGGAGCTACTCAATGTAATTCCGGCGGCATGCAATGCCGGCGGCCAGCGCGGGCGCCGATGCGCGTCGAGCCGGATCGAATCCCGCATGGCGAGCCCGCATCGATAGCGGCTATCATGGTATCCGGCCAATCCGATCCCGCCTGATGAATCAGACCGAAACCAAAGCCACCGCAAGCGCCGCCGCTCTGATCGCCGTGATCGAACAGTTGGTGCGCGACACCGGCCACGGCCGGTCGCCGCGCGCCGCGCTGGACAGTTCGCTCGAACGCGATCTCGGTCTTGACAGCCTGGCACGCGTGGAACTGGTGCTCAGGATCGAGCGCGCCTTCGGCGTGAGCCTGCCCGAACGCGCACTGTACACAGCCGAAACGCCGCGCGATCTGCTGCGCCTGGTCCACGCCAGCCTGGGCGTGCGCCGTACCGAGCCGGAAAAGGGCGTGCGCAGCCTGGCGCAGGCCGAGCCCGGTGTGGCCGCATGCGCGGCGGAAACGCTGCTCGATACGCTCGCCTGGCATGCGGCGAGGCACCCGGATCGGCTGCAGGTGCATCTTTACGGCGAAGACGGCGAAGAGGAACTCTCCTATGCCGCCATTCGCCGCGGCGCCGCGGCTTGCGCGAGTCGCCTTGCCGGACACGGACTGCAGGCGGGGCAGGCCGTGGCTATCATGCTGCCCACCGGCCGCGATTACCTGTTCAGCTTCTTCGGCGTTCTGATGGCAGGGGGCATTCCGGTACCGCTGTATCCGCCCGCGCGGCCGGCGCAGATAGAGGAGCACCTGCGGCGTCATGTGGGCATCCTCGGCAACTGCCGTGCAGCCATGCTCGTCACCATCCCGGAGGCGAAAACCGTCGCGCTGCTGCTGCGCTCCCAGGTGGAATCGCTGCAGCGCGTGCTCATGCCAGACGACCTGGCCGGAGGCGATGCCGGCTTCCTGCCCGTGCCCGCAAACCCCGGCGACATCGCATTCCTGCAATACACTTCCGGCAGCACCGGCAATCCCAAGGGCGTGGTGCTCACGCACGCAAACCTGGTCGCCAATATCCGCGCCATGGGCGAGGCGGTGCAGGCGAGTTCCAACGACGTGTTCGTGAGCTGGCTGCCGCTGTATCACGACATGGGCCTGATCGGCGCCTGGTTCGCCGCGCTCTACCACGGCTTCCCCACGGTGCTGATGTCGCCGCTCGCGTTCCTGTCCCACCCCAGCCGCTGGCTGTGGGCGATCCACCGCCACCGCGGCACGCTTTCGGGCGGTCCCAATTTTTGCTACGAACTTTGCCTGAAGCGCATCGAAGAAACGGAACTCGAGGG
>DAIDTN010000138.1 GCA_027457185.1 Burkholderiales bacterium
CCGGTGCAGGTCGACGAAATTCGGGATCTGGCCGTTTGCTGCCTGATGCGCAGCGAGCGTCGCGAGCCCGGTCGCCGCCTCGCGCGCGAGCAAAGCGTCGCCCGAAAGCGCCATGCCGATCGCGCATATCGCGGCGTCGCGCCCGAAGATCGAGGTATAGCTGCGCGAATCGGCACGCGCGCCCGGGGTCGCGGCAAGAATACCTTGCGGCGAAAGATTGGTGCGCAGCAGTTCCAGCGATTTCTGCCGACAGGTCTCGATGAGCGCGTCGTTCTCGGACGGGAACTGTGCGATGGGTGTAGTCATGTGCGCGCCTGGGCTTGCAAACGAAGGTTCAGCCGCCGGTCGCGGCAGACGGCCGCAGCGCCGCGAGCGAGCTAGCGAGTTCGGCGAAGCCCTCGTCTTCGGGCCAGCGCTCCAGCGCGAGGGGCAGCTTGCGCTGCCAGTTCGGGTGCTCGCCGGTGGTGCCGGGGAGGTTCATCTGCTCGCGCATGCCGAGCACGTCCTCGGGCTGCACCACCAGCACGCGCGCGGGGCTGCGCGCGAGGAAGGCGTGAATCTGCAGCATCAATGCGCGCGTCATCTGCGGCAACGACGCGGGATCCGCGCTCGCACCCTGCGGCAGCAGCCCTTCGCGCTCCAGCGCATGCAGCAGCCGCGCGCGGTCCTGCACGCGCGCGAGCGCTTGCTTCTCCCGCACTTCCTCGCTCGGGTACAGTCCAATCTCCTGGCGCAGCGCGAGGTCGCGTCCTTCCCAGAACGCGGCGAGCGTGGGCAGATCGTGCGTCGTCGCCGTGACCAGGGCGTCCTCCGGGTATTCGGCCGGGCTCTTGAACTCACCCGAATGCTGCCGTTCGAACAGCAGCACGCGATAGGAAAGCACGCCAACGCGCGCGAGCGTCGCGCGGACTTCGTCCGGCACCGTGCCCAGATCTTCGCCGATCACCATGCAGCGGTTGCGATGGCTCTCCAGTGCGACGATGCCCACCAGATCCTCGAACGGGTAGCGCACGTAGCCGCCGTCGCGCGGCTCGCCACCCTGCGGCACCCAGAATAGCCGCGCCAGCGCCATCACGTGGTCGATGCGCAATGCGCCGGCGTGGCGCATGTTGGCGCGCAGCGTGGCGACGAAGGGCGCATAGGCCGCGGCACGCAGCCGCTCCGGCGCAAGCGGCGGCAGCCCCCAGTCCTGGCCGCGCAGGTTGAAATCATCCGGCGGCGCGCCCACGCTCGCCGCGATTGCGTACAGATCCTGGTTGGCCCAGGCTTCCGCGCCGCCGCGATCGACCGATACCGCAAGGTCCTGGTACAAGCCCACGCCCAGGCCCAGTTCCGCGGCGCGCCGGCCGACGACGGCAAGCTGCAATTCAGCCTGCCATTGCAGGTATTCGTAGAACTCGATGCGTTCGGCCTGCGCTGCGGCGAAGCGCGCGCCCGCGGGCGCGACGGGGTCGCGATACGCCTCGGGCCAGACCGGCCAGCCCCAGACCTGCGGGTCCTCGCGGTGAAAGTGCTCCTGCAGCGCTTCGAACAGGCAATGCCGCCTGAGCGCAGGGCCGTGCTCAGTCTGGTGGGCGCGAAAGGCGCGTGCGCGCGGCGTGCCGCGCTCGAGGTGGTGCCGGCGGAAATGCGCGTAGCAGCGCTCGAGCAGCGGCAGCTTGACCTCGGCGACGCCGGCGTAGTCCACCAGATCGGCATCGCGCAGCGCCTGCAGGCGCGACTGGAACCCGGGTGTGCGCGACTGCGAGCGCGCCTCCCCGCACTCGCTGAAGTCTGGAACCGCCTCTACGTCGAGGTAAAGCACATTGACGAAGCAGCGCGACGAAGGGCTGTAAGGGCTTGCGTGCTCGGGGTTGTGCGGGTACAGCGCATGCAGCGGATTGACCCCGACGATGTCCGCGCCGCGCGCGCCCCATTGCGCGAGCAAGGTCGCCAGATCGGTGAAATCGCCCATGCCCCAGTTGCGCTCGGAACGCACCGCGTACAGCTGCACCGCCGCGCCCCAGATACGGCCGTTGTTTTCGACGGCAAGCGGGCGGTAGCAGCGGGCGGGGACGACGACAAAGCTCGTTTCGCCCAGCGTGACGCCATCGCGCAGGAGCGCGAGGCGATGGTAGCCGCAGGACACGGCGAGCTGCAGTGCGACGTCGCGCGCGACGAAGCGCTCGCCGTCGGGCTTTGCGGTTTCGACGAGATTCGGGGACGCGGTGTCGAACGTACCTTCATGGCGCGCACCGTTCTCCTCGGTGAGGCGCCAGGCGAGCGCCGCATTCGCCGCATCGGCGGAGAGATTCAGGCGCACGCTCCATGGCCCTGCCTGCTCGCGCACCACGATCACCGGCGGGAGCACGCCGCGCAGGCGATCGAGTTCCGCTGCGCAGATCGCGGCTTCGACCTCCTGCGGCGTGCGTGCGTGCACGCCCAGCGCGCCGAGCAGCGCGCTGAGGCTGGCATCGGGCACGGTGTGGCGCTGGCCCCAGATATCGTAATAATCGGGAGCGATAGCGTGGATAGCGCCGAGGCGTTCGAGGGCTTCGCGCTCGTTCATGCCGGCGGTCCTGCGCTCAGTTGCTGCAGCAGCGCGAGCGAGCGGCCCTTGAGGTCGTACTGGGTGCCGCCATCGAAGGTCCCATCGACAGTCAATCCATCCTCGAAAGCGGTATCGAGCAATGCATGCCACCGGCTGCCGTTGTAATCCGGCAGCTTGAACGCAATCGGTTCGTGATGCGCGTTGAACAGCAACAGGAAATTCTGGTCGCGCACCGGGCGGCCGCGCTCATCGGCTTCGGTCAGCGCCTCGCCCGCCAGGTACACCCCGAGGCAGCGCGCGAAATGCTGATTCCATTCGTCGTCGCTCATTTCGCCGCCCTCGGGCCGCAGCCAGACGATGTCGCGGATGTCCAGGCCGCGCACCGGATGCCCCTTGTAGAAATCGCGCCGCCGGAACAAGGGGTGCGCGCGCCGTATCCCGATGATGCGCTGCGTGAACGCCAGCAGCTTGCGCTTTTCCTCGTCGAGCCGCCAGTCGATCCACGACAGCTCGTTGTCCTGGCAATAGGCGTTGTTGTTGCCGCGCTGGCTGCGGCCGGTCTCGTCCCCCGCGAGCAGCATGGGCACGCCCTGCGACAGCAGCAGCGTGGCCAGCAGATTGCGCTGCTGGCGCGCGCGCAGCGCACGCACCGCGGTGTCGCCAGTGGGCCCCTCGACGCCGCAGTTCCACGACAGGTTGTTATCGTGGCCGTCGCGGTTGGCCTCCTTGTTCGCATCGTTGTGCTTTTGGTTGTAAGAGACGAGGTCGGCGAGCGTGAAGCCGTCGTGGGCGCTGAGGAAGTTGATGCTCGCGTGCGGGCGCCGCCCGCCGCGCCGGTACAGGTCGCTCGAGCCGGTAATGCGCTGCGCGAATTCGCCGATCAGGCCGCCGTCGCCCTTCCAGTAGGCCCGCATGGTGTCGCGGTACTTGTCGTTCCACTCGGACCAGCCGACCGGGAAATTGCCCACCTGGTATCCGCCCTCACCCAGATCCCAGGGTTCGGCGATGAGTTTCACCTCGCTCAGCACCGGGTCCTGGCGCAGAATGTCGAAGAACGCACCCAGGCGGTCCACTTCATGCAGCTCGCGCGCGAGCGCCGAGGCGAGGTCGAAGCGAAAACCGTCGACGTGCATCTCGGTGACCCAGTAGCGCAGCGAATCCATGATCATCTGCAGCACGCGCGGATGCACCATGTTGAGCGTATTGCCGCAGCCGGTGTAATCGACGTAGAGGCGCCGGTCCCCCGGCGTCAGGCGGTAATAGCAGGCGTTGTCCACGCCGCGAAACGACAGCGTCGGCCCCAGATGATTGCCTTCGGCGGTGTGGTTGTAGACCACGTCGAGTATGACTTCCAGGCCGGCGGAATGCAGTGTCTTCACCATGGTCTTGAATTCGGCCACCTTGCCCGAGGCCGAATAGTGCGCCTCCGGCGCGAAATAGCCGATGGTGTTGTAGCCCCAGTAGTTGGAGAGGCCACGCTGGACCAGGTAGCGGTCGTCGACGAAGGCGTGCACCGGCATGAGTTCGACCGTGGTGACGCCCAGCCGCTTGAGATATTCGATCGCCGGTGCGCTGGAAAGCCCGGCGTATTTCCCGCGCATGGCGGGCGGCACCTCCGGATGGCGCATGGTGAAGCCGCGCACATGCGTCTCGTAGATGATCATGTCGTTCCAGGGCACCCGGGGGCGCCGATCCTCGCCCCAGGTGAACGCCGGGTCGATCACCTTGCATTTCGGCATGCCGCGCGCGCTGTCGCGCCGGTCGAACGACAGCTCTTCGTGCTTGCTGCCTACGCTGTAGCCGAACAGCGCGTCGCTCCAGCGCAGCGGACCGTCTATGTGCCGCGCATAGGGATCGAGCAGCAGCTTGTGCGCGTTGAAGCGGTGCCCTTCCTCGGGCTGGTACGGGCCGTGGACGCGATAGCCGTAGAGCATGCCCGGGCGCGCCTCCGGCAGATAGCAATGCCAGATCAGGTCGGTCTGCTCGCGCAGCTCGATGCGCTGCAGTTCGCGCCGGCCCGCGTCGTCGAAGATGCACAGCTCGACTTTTTCCGCGTGTTCGGAGAACAGCGCAAAGTTGACGCCCTCGCCGTCCCAAGTCGCCCCGCGCGGATTGGGGCGGCCGGGCCAGACGGCGTTAATCGGGTTCATGCTCGAAGCCTTATGGAGTACATGCCGGTGCAAATAGCGCGGCGCGGTGGGCGCGCCGCTGTCGCGTGCCCCCGGCCGGCTCGTGGTGCCTGGATTATAGGGCAGTTGGAGTCAGGCGGCCCCTGCCCGCCTTCGCGCATGCCGCCGCGCTGCCGCGCGTGAACCAACCGGTTTGCCCGCCGCCGCGTCGGTGCTCGCATGGTTCGCCACCGACGCCGGAGTAGCGGCAGCGCGCCTGCTATTGATGGATATCAACAGCCGGCGCCGGCGCAAGTGTTATGTTTTCCACAGGCTGGAATACGGGGAAGGGCTATGTTCAATCTTGAGGTCGGACAGGAACTGGAATTTATCGAGCCGGCGACTGCGGACGATCTGGTAATACCCAAAGGCACGCGCGTGCGCGTGGGCGCCATCATGTCGGAAGTGCAGGAGTCGAAGGTCACCCTCGTTGTTCACGGCAGACAATTGCCGGAGACTTTGACCGTGGACCGGCATATCGTCACGCTGCATTGCCGGCCGGTTCAACAGCCGAAATAAGCGCTGCCTCGCGCGCCGACCGTCGAGCGCGTCACGCTCGCGGGCTAATCGCCATCGTCCTTCTTCTCCCTCGGCCACCAGCGGTCGATAATTTCCGCCGCGGCGTCCTTTCCGCCGAGGCCGAAGGCGAGCGCCAGCGCGAACACCACGCCGGCCAGGATGATGAGAAAGCTCTGCCGCACGATGTCCCCGCCCACGTTGACCTGGTCCAGCGCAATCAGCACGACGAACGTCATGATGGCGTACTGCGCCAGCTTGCCCAGCACCTCGGCGTCCTGGATGGCGATGTTTTTGCAGTAGGTGACCACCGCGTTGCCGACGAAGCGCGCGAAGTACGCGCCGAACGCAAGGATCAGCAGGGCCACGATGACCTTGGGCACGAACAGGACGATCTGGCCCAGCAGTCCGGTGATGTAGGTGAGCCCCATGCCGTTGAAGCCGATGATCAGGGCGGCCAGGATCACCAGCCAGTAGATGAGCAGCCCCAGGATCCTGGTGGTGTCGGACTCGACGCCGCCCTGATGCAGGAACCCGTCCAGGCCGGCGCGCTCGGTGAGGACGTTGAAGTTGACCGCACGCAAGGCTTTTTCGGTCGCAAACATCGCGAACTTGGCCAGCAGCCAGCCTGCGATCAGCACCGCGATGGCGAGCGCGAGCTTGGGCAGGAAGCCGGCGATCTGCACCAGGAACGCCCGCACCGGTTCGAGCATGATGTCGACTTTTTCCATATAGCCTCCTCTTGAATGCGTCGCTCTTTCCGTTCAAAGTTCCGGCGTGAGACCGCACAGCGTGAGCACGCCCTGCAGCGGAACGTTGATCCAGGCGGGGCGGTTGGCGATTTCGTAGCGCAACTCGTACAGCGCCCTCTCCCGCTCGAACAACTCGATCAACCCCTTCACATCGGCGAAGGATGCGTACAGGCCGCTGTCGCGCGCGGCCTCGTCGTAGGCGCGCAGGAATATCTCGCGCGCCTCGCGTTCCCAGGCGTGCGCGTGCGGCGCGAGCCTGGCCCGGTCAAACTCGGTGTACCTGTCGCGCAGCACCGCGCTCCAGCGCGCGTAGTCGAATGAGCGCAGCATCCCGGCGACGTCGCGCAGGGACGAGTGCTTCATGCGGCGCTCGGCAAGCGGCCGCGCCGGCTCGCCCTCGAAGTCGATGATCACGAAATCGTTGCTGCTCACCAGCACTTGGCCCAGGTGGTAGTCGCCGTGGTAGCGCGTCCTGAGACAAGCGCCGGCGGGCATGCCGCAGGCGTCGATCCGTGCGAGCAGTCGTTCCCGCTGCTCGAGCAGCGCACGCGCGTTCGCCTGCGCCGGCGCAGCGAACCGGGCCTGGTGCTGCTGCAGCAGCGCGAGCGTGGCGAGCGCATCGTCGTGCACGCGCCGCTTCCAGCCAGCGAGGTCACCCGCTTCCAGCGGTTCGGGATCGAAGGCTGGGTCACCCGTGCGCAGGGCAAACGCCTGGTGCAGCTCCGCCGTGCGCGTGCCCAGGGTGTGTACCAGCGACAGGTAAGCGCCATGCACGTCCGCAGGCGCCTTTGCTGCAGCTCCGAGCCGGCTGTCGAGGTAGCGTTCGAGATAGTCGACCGTATACGACCAGCCGTCGCCCTGATTCTGGACAAAACCCTGCAGCAGCGCCAGGCTGGTCGGCGTGCCGTCGGCGGCGAGGTATTCGATCGCGCCCGCAACGGGCACGCAGTTGCCGAAGCGCGCGACCTCGGTCAGGAAGCAGCCTACCTCGAACTCGGGGTTCACGCCGGAGCGCAGCTGGCGATAGCCCTTGAGGAACAGGCGCTCGCCCAGCGTCACCGCGGTATTGCTGCCCTGGAGCTTCGGCCGCGTCATCGGCAGTTTGGCGACCGCATTCCCGGCGAGCCCGGCGTAGGCTTTGGTCGGGGTGAAGCGCAGCTTGCCGTGCGCGCAGGCCGCTACGCTGGCGGCGCCGATCGCCGCCACCAGCGCGCGGCAGAACGCTTCATCGGCAAATGCGTCGGCGAGCACCCCTACTTGCGACTGCTGGCGCACCCGCGCCAGCGTCGCGGCGGTGAACGCGCGTATCTGCTCCTCGTCGCCGTCTCCCCAGGCCAGGGCCAGCGGCAGGAAATACGCGCTTTGGCCCGATGCCGCCTCGACCTGCAGCAGCGTTATCAGCCAGGAGCGCTGCTCCGGCCCCCACAGTACCCAGTCGCTTAACCCCGCCCGCTTGATCGGCTCGCCCTTGGCCGCGTACCAGCGCTGCGAAGCGACGTAGCGCGGCAGAATATCCGCCTCGAACTGCGCCCGCAATTTCTCCGCCATGCGGATGCGCCAGGGTACGACGCGATCGCGGAAAAAACTGGTCCAGCCGTCGAACAGCACCAGCACCGGCCGTTCTTCGGGCGCGAACCGCTTCTGGTGCCAGTATGGCACTTCGATGTCGGTGGCGAGCCGGAACCAATAGAAGCCGCAGGCGGGCAGGGTGAGCAGGTAGGGCAGATCGCCGATCGGGGGGAACGCGGTGCGGCCCATCATTTCCAGCGGCACGCGGCTGCGATAGTGCGCTAGGTCCAGTTCGACCGGTTGCGCCGAACGGCCGAGATTGGCGACGCACAGGATGGTCTCCTCGCCGTACTCGCGCAAGTAGGCGAGGATCTTGCGGTTGCCGGGATTGAGGAACGTGAGCCGCCCGCGCCCGAACGCCTTGCTGCTCCTGCGCACCGCCAGCATGCGCCGCATCCAGTTAAGCAGCGAGGACGGGTCGCGCGTCTGCGCCTCGACGTTGACGGCCTCGTAGCCGTACACCGAGTCCATGATCGGCGGCAGGTACAGCCGCTGCGGGTCGGCGCGTGAGAACCCGGCATTGCGGTCCGGGCTCCACTGCATCGGCGTGCGCACGCCGTTCCTGTCGCCGAGGAAGATGTTGTCGCCCATGCCGATCTCGTCGCCGTAGTAGAGGATGGGGGCGCCGGGCATGCTGAACAGGACCACGTTCATGAGCTCGATCTCGGGGTCGACGGGTTCCGGCTCGACGCCATCCCCTAT
>DAIDTN010000139.1 GCA_027457185.1 Burkholderiales bacterium
GGGGCTTGATCATGTAGTCGTCGGCGCCGCTGGACAGGGCGTGCACGATATCCTCCTCACGCTGGCGCGCGGTGACGAACAAAACCGGCACGGGTTCGTCGATATTGGCTCTGATCCAGACCAGCACTTCCGCGCCCGACATCCCCGGTACCTCCCAGTCAAGCAGGAACATGTCGAAGCTTTCGCGCTGCGCCGCGCGCAGCAGTTCTTTGCCCAGTGCGTACGCATGGCAACTGTGGCCGGCGACCTTCAGCCAGGCGCACACCAGGTCCGCCTGATCCTGTTCGTCTTCAAGCAATGCGATGCGCACGATGTTCAGTTCAAGGATGATCGTTGATCGTAGATTGCGGGTCGCCGATCGCTGCCGCACTGATTCGCCCCGGTCCTAGCCATTGCCCGGTGCTCCTTGCTCAGCGCCGGGCTTGATTTCAATGCGCGCCAGATACGCTTCAAGGCTCGCCACGAGCGCGTATATCGCTGCGGCGTCACGCTGCCGTGCGCCCTCCTCGATCGCGGCACCCAACCGTGAAATCTCCGGAAAACCATAGCCGCCGCCGGAACCCTTCATCCCGTGCCCCGCGACGCGTACAGCCTCGAATTCGCCATCGGCCAGCGCCGCGCGGATTTTGCCGGCGTCAGCGGCGCGATTGGCGAGAAAACGCGGCACCAGCGCGGCGATCTGCGCGTCCACGGCAATAGTGAGCTTGTCCGACATACGCCTCCCGCAGCCATTTTAGCAGACCGCCGCGGCATTCGGCCAGGGGGGCCGGATATTTGACGCTGCCGGCGAAAAGTACGATGCTTCGCCGGTCATGCAATTCTCATTCAGAATCGGTATCTACCTGGTTCTCGCCACCACCATCGCCATGCTGATCACGCTTGGCGGCGCGTACCAACTGAGCGTAACGGAGCAGCTGGAGCAGGCCAATGCCGAAGGCGAGACCCAGCGCATCCTCGCGAAACTCGAGGAACTGGTCGGCACGAGGGCGGCGGTGGAATCCGCGACGCTGCGCTACCTCATGAACCCGTCCGCACCGGAACTGCAGCGGCTGCGCGAGACGGAAGCCGATAGCCGGACCTCCATTGCGCAGTTGGCGCAACTGGTTGCCGACGATGGCGCGCAGCAGCGCCGCGCGGCCACGCTGGCCGCCACAGCGATAACCATGGCCGAGCTGGATCGACAGGTCACGCAATTGCGCCAGCAGCAGGGTGAGGCCGCGGCCATGGCGCTCGTCTCGAGCAAAGCCTACCGCGACAGCGGGCGTGAATTCCAACGGCTGGTGGAGGCGATGCGGCAGCAGGAGCACGCACTGCACAGCGCGCGCCAGGAGCGCATCGCCGCGCGCACGCGGCAACTCGGGCCGCTGACCCTATGGAGCGGCCTGCTGACCATCGGCTTGGCGCTGTTTGCCGCGGTCGTGATCAGCCGCCAGCGCGAGGAGCGACGCCTGGCCGAAGCGCACTTGCACGAACAGGAGAAACAGTATCGGCTGATCACCGGCTCGGTTCCTGCGATGATCGGCTATGTCGACCGTGACCATCGCATGCACTTCCACAACTATGCCATCGAGGAATGGCTGGATTTGCCGGCCGAGCGCATCGACAACCATCATCTTGCAGATGTCCTCGGAACCGCGACCTATGCATCGATCCTGCCTGAAATCGAGCAGGCACTGCAGGGCAATCGGGTCGAATACGAACGCGCGCGGCAGGGAATCGACGGGCGCGAACACTATCTTGCCGGGACCTTCATTCCGGATCGCGACAGCACCGGCCGCGTCATCGGCTTCTTTGGGATGATCATCGACATCACCGAGCGCAAAGCCGCCGAGGAGGCACTGCGCGAGAGCGAAGAGCGCTGGAAGTTCGCGCTCGAAGGCGCCGGCGACGGCGTTTGGGACCGCAATATTCAGACCGACGAAGTCCTGTATTCGAAACGCTACAAGGAAATGCTGGGCTACGCCGACGACGAATTGGAGAACCGGCGCGACGAATGGGAAAAACGCATACACCCGAAAGACAAGCCGCGCGTGATGGCGGACCTGCAGGCGTATCTGGACGGCAACAGCCCGGCCTACTCCACCGAATACCGCATGCTGTGCAAGGATGGCAGCTGGAAATGGATACTTACCCGCGGCCAAGTGGTGAGTCGCGATGCCGGCGGCAAGCCCCTGCGCATGATCGGCACCCATTCCGATATCAGCGCGCGCGTGCAGCAGCAAGAGGAAATTACCCGGGTCAAGGAGCGCCTCGACCTGGCGCTGCAGGGATCGAGGCTGGCGATCTGGGATGCCGATATCGCCGGCGGCAAGATATACCTTAGCGAGGGCTGGGCCGACATGCTGGGCGATTCCCCGGGTGAAACCGTCGCCGATGCCCAGTCCCTGTACGCGCTCGTGCATCCGGACGATCGCGAGCGCATTGCGGCGGCGTTTATCGGTGCGCTCAAAGGCGCGCTCCCGGAGTACCACATCGAGCATCGCGTCAGGACGCGCAGCGGCGAGTGGACATGGATCCTGAGCCATGGCCAGGTGGTGAGCCGGGACGCCGCCGGCCGCGCCCTGCGCATGACTGGAACCAATGCCGACATCTCGGCGCGCAAGGAAATCGAGCGCATGAAAAATGAATTTATTGCCGTGGTCGGCCACGAGTTGCGCACGCCGCTTACCTCCATCGTCGGCTCGCTCGGCTTGCTCGTCAGAACGAAAGACCTGAGCGAGGACACCCAGACCCTGATCCGCGTTGCCAGGGATAATTCGCAGCGCCTGGTGCGGCTGACCAACGATATCCTCGACTTGGAAAAACTCGATTCCGGCAAGTTCCAGATCACGCTCGAACCGGTAGAACTCGAGACCATGATCGACACCGCCATTCAGGCCAACCAAGGCTATGCCGACCAGTATGGCGTCAGCCTGGTGCGGACGCAAAGCGAGGGGCCGGCCTGGGTGAACGCCAGCTTCGACCGGCTGATGCAGGTGATGGCCAATCTGCTGTCCAACGCGGCCAAGTTCTCACCGCGCGGCGCGCGCGTCGAGATACGGCTGCAGCGCATGCGCGGCGCCTTTCGCGTCAGCATCATCGACCGCGGCCCCGGCATTCCGGAAGAATTCAAGCCGCAGGTGTTCGACCGCTTTGCCCAAGCCGACACCTCGGTCTCGCGCAAGAGGGGCGGCACTGGCCTGGGCCTGGCGATCTCCAGGATGATCATCGACAAGCTTGGCGGAAAAATCGATTTTGTAAGCACGCCCGGCATGGGCACGAGGTTTTATTTTGACCTGCCTCCCCATGCGCAAGCGGCGCAGCAGGACGCACAGGACCGCGGTGCGAAGAGCGCATGACACGCCCGCTGAAAAGAATCATGCTGGTGGAGGATGATCCGGATATCCAGCTGGTTACCCGCCTCAGCCTGGAGACCGGCGGCGGCTACGCGGTGCGCGTGTGCGCGAGCGGCGCCGAAGCCGTGCAGTTGGCCGCGGCGTATGCACCTGACTTGATCTTGCTCGACGTGATGATGCCAGGCATGGACGGACTTGCCACCATGGACGCCCTGCGCAAGCTGCCCGAGATGGCCGCGACCGCTATGGTATTTTTTACCGCCAACACGCAGGACCAGGTGCGGCAGGACCTGCTGCGCCACGGCGCGCTCGGCGTGATCGCCAAGCCGATCGAGCCGAATGCGCTGGTAGAACAGATCCGCGCCCTGTGGCAGCGCCTCGCATCCGTTGCCTAGCCGCTGCCGCAAGTCCGAACCTAGGCCGCTGCCGGTTCCCCGGCGTAGGCGCGCACCTGCTCTACCAGGCTGGCAGGCTCGAACGGCTTGGCAATCACCCCGCGCACACCCGAATGCAAGTATTCATCGCGCTCCTCGTACCTGGCAGTAAAGAAAACCACCGGAAGCGCCGCACTTTCGGGCCGTGCGCGCAGCGCGCGCAAGACACCGAATCCATCCATGTCCGGCATCATCACGTCGAGCAGTACCAGG
>DAIDTN010000140.1 GCA_027457185.1 Burkholderiales bacterium
GTCCGAGAAGGAGATGCGCAAGGTCCTGCACGGCGACCGCGTGATGGCGCGCGCGAGCGGCGTCGACCGGCGCGGGCGCCCGGAAGGTGTGATCGTGGAAATCATTTCGCGCGCCAATACGCGCCTGGTAGGCCGTCTGCACAAGCCGCACGGCGTCGCCTTTGTCGCCGCCGAGAACCGGCGCATCAGCCAGGACATTCTGATCCCGCCCGGAGCGGAGATGGGCGCTGCGCCCGGCCAGGTGGTGACGGTCGAGATCGTGGCCCAGCCGGACAAGAACGCGCAGCCCGCGGGTCGCATCGTCGAGGTGCTCGGCAATTACGCCGATCCCGGAATGGAAATTGAGATCGCGCTGCGCAAGCACGAATTGCCCTATGAATTCTCCGGCGCTGCGCTGCGCCTGGCGGAAAAACTCCCGGATGAGGTGCGGCCGAACGACGCCAAGGGGCGCGAGGACCTGCGCGCACTGCCGCTGGTGACCATCGACGGCGAGACGGCGAGGGACTTCGACGACGCCGTGCATTGCAGGCGCGAGGGCAAGGGGTTTCGCCTGTGGGTGGCGATCGCCGACGTGAGCCACTACGTGCGACCCGGCGATGCGCTGGATACCGCCTCGCGCGAACGCGGCAATTCGGTATATTTCCCGCGCCGCGTGATTCCGATGCTGCCGGAGAAGCTTTCCAACGGACTGTGCTCGCTCAATGCGAACGTGGACCGCTTGTGCATGGTGTGCGAAATGAGCGTGGGCGCGTCAGGCGAGATCGGGCCGTATCGCTTTTATGCCGCGGTGATGCGCTCGCAGGCGCGCCTCACCTACAATCGCGTGGCGGCTGCGCTCGGCCTGCAGCCGGCCAAGGGCGAAGCGGTGCCGGCCCAACTGGTGCCGCATCTGCAGGACCTGTATGCGCTGTACCACGTGCTCGCCAAGGCGCGCGAGAAACGCGGCGCCATCGATTTCGAGACCATCGAGACGCAGATGCTGTTCGACGATCAGGGCAAGATCGAGAACATCGTGCAGACGCAGCGCAACGACGCGCACCGCCTGATCGAGGAATGCATGCTCGCGGCCAACGTCTGCGCTTCCGATTTCCTGCACAGCCGCAAGCATGCGGCGCTGTATCGCGTGCACCAGGGGCCGACGCCGGAGAAGCTGGAGGCGCTCAGGATCTTCCTCAAGCAGTTCGGCCTGGATCTTACGGGCGGCGAAACCCCGCATGCGAAGGACTACGCCAAGCTGCTCGCCCGGATCAAGGGCCGTCCGGATATTCAGTTGCTGCAGACGGTGCTGCTGCGTTCGTTGAAACAGGCGCAGTACAGCCCGGACAACGTCGGACATTTCGGTCTCGCCTATGAAGCCTATACCCATTTTACTTCGCCCATCCGGCGTTATCCGGACCTGGTGGTGCATCGCGCGATCAACGCTGCGCTCGCGGGAAAGAGCTACAGCCCGGGTGACTGGGAAGAACTGGGCGCGCACTGCTCGATGACCGAACGGCGCGCCGACGAAGCGACGCGCGATGTCGAGTCCTGGCTCAAGTGTTATTACATGCAGGACCGCATCGGCGAGGAGTTTGCGGGCTCGATCAGCGCGGTCACCGGTTTCGGCATCTTCGTCGCGCTGGACGACGTCTATGTCGAAGGCCTGGTGCACATCTCCGAGTTGGGCGAGGACTACTATCATTTCGACGCCGCCAGACACCAGCTGCTGGGCGAGCGCAGCGCGCGGCGTTTCCGACTCGCCGACCGGCTGCGGGTGAAGCTGGTGCGCGTCGACCTCGATTCGAGCAAGATCGATTTCCGGCTCGCCGAAGACGACGCTCCAAAGCAGAAAAAAGGTTGAGCCTTGGCCGGAACCAGCTTCATTCACGGCTTCCATGCGATCACCGCGCGCCTGCGCCTGGACGCGAACAGCGTGCACGAGCTCTACTGCGATGCGGCGCGCGCCGACCCGCGTATGCGCGACCTGGTGAAGCTCGCCGAAAACCTGAAACTGCGCGTGCTGCAGGTGGACGCGCGGCGCCTGGACGGGATGGCGCCGCCCGGCAGGCACCAGGGCGTGGTCGCCAGGGTGGACGCGCTGCGCCGGCACGTGTCGCTCGAAGACTTGCTCGATGAACTGAAGGAGCCGCCGCTGCTGCTCGCGCTCGACGGTGTGCAGGACCCGCACAATCTCGGCGCCTGCCTGCGCGTGGCCGATGCTTCCGGCTGCCACGCGGTGATTGCGCCGAAGGACCGCGCGGTGGGCCTGTCTGCGGCGGTGATCAAGGTCGCGAGCGGCGCCGCCGACAGCGTGCCCTACATCGCAGTCACCAATCTCGCGCGCACGCTGCGCGAACTGAAGGAGCGCAACATCTGGGTGGTGGGCGCGGACTCCGAGGCGAAAGAAGACCTGTATTCAGCGCAGCTGCCTGCCGCGCTCGCCTGGGTGTTGGGCGCCGAGGGCGAGGGCCTGCGCCGCCTCACGCGCGAGACCTGCGACCAGTTGATCAGGATTCCGATGCTGGGGCAGGTCGAAAGCCTTAACGTATCGGTGGCAAGCGGGATCGTACTGTTCGAGTCGCGCCGTCGGCGCTCGGGCAATGCTGCGCCGGCCGGAACCTGAGAAATACTTGCCTTCGAGGTCACTTTCCCTTTATAATCACGCGCTTTTTGCCGATTGCCGGGTCTTGTGATCCGGCTTACCTTGCCTCACCGTTACGCATGACGGGAGGCTTAACCCATAAGGAGACTGCATGCGACATTACGAAATCGTATTCATCGTCCATCCCGATCAGAGCGAGCAGGTGCCCGCGATGATCGAGCGCTACCGCAGCACCATCACCGGCCGCAAAGGGGCGATCCACCGCCTCGAAGACTGGGGCCGGCGCCAGATGACCTTCCCCATCGCCAAGATGCACAAAGCGCACTACGTGCTCATGAATATCGAATGCGATCAGGAAACCCTGGACGAACTCGAGCATTCGTTCAAGTTCAACGACGCCGTGCTGCGCCATCTCACCGTGCAGATGAAGGCAGCGGTCACCACGCCTTCGCCGATGATGAAGGAAGAGAAGTCGCGCTCGGTGCTGAACGGCGAGGCGCCGAAGGCAAGCGAAGCGCCCAGGCCGGCTGAAGCCGCGGCGGTTGTGCCTGCGGCAGCTGCCTGAGCATATTGGACAACCAGTTCGTGCTGTCCGGCAAACTGATCGAACTCGACGCGCTGCGCTACACGCCCGCCGGCATTCCGGTGGTGAATTTCAGGCTCAGCCATGACTCCGAGCAGATCGAAGCCGGCGCCAAGCGCGCGGTGCAGTGCGAGGTGGCCGGTTTGGCCTTCGAGCGCGAAGCGCGCCTGATAGCGGCAGCCAGGCCCGGAATGCAGGTGAAAGTCACCGGATTCCTCGCCGGCAAAAGCCGCGACAGCAAGCAACTGGTATTGCACGCAACCAACATTGAATTCGTAGAAGGAGTTTGACATGCCACCACCAAGAAGAGGGGCCAAAGGCAAAGGCAAGGGCCGCGGCGACAAGAAAGACGACAAGAAAGGCGGGCGCCAGCTATTCAAGCGCCGCAAGTTCTGCCGCTTTACCGCGGAGAAGATTGAGTGGATCGATTACAAGTATATCGAAATCCTCAAGGACTTCATCAACGAGAACGGCAGGATCATTCCGGCGCGCATCACGGGCACCAAGGCCGGCTATCAGCGCCAGCTGTCCACCGCGATCAAGCGCGCGCGCTATCTGGCGCTGCTGCCTTACACCGATCTGCACTGAGGAGACTGACCATGCAAGTGATACTGCTGGAAAAAGTAGTCAACCTCGGCGGCCTGGGCGAAGTGGTCAAGGTGAAGGAAGGTTACGCCCGCAATTTCCTGATCCCCCACGGCAAAGCCAAACGTGCCACGCCTGAAAACCTCGCAGCGTTCGAATCGCGTCGCGGCGAACTGGAGAAGGCGCAGAACGAGGCGCTCAGCGCAGCGCAGGAACTCGGTGCCAAGATCGACGGCCTGACGGTTCAGGTCACGCGCAAGACCGGCGTCGACGGGCGCCTGTTCGGCTCGGTCACCACCCACGACATCGTCGAGGCGCTTGAACCGCAAGGCTTCGCTATCGAGCGTGCCGCCATCCGCCTGCCGCAAGGGCCGTTGAAACAGGTCGGCGACAGTTCCATCGCCATCGGCCTGCATTCGGACGTGGTCGTGCACATCACCGTCTCGGTGCTGGGCGAAGCGACGGAGTAGCGGCCAAGCCGTTGATTAAAGAAAAGGCCGGGAATCCGGCCTTTTTTTATCAAGCTCTGGCGCGTCAGTTCGACGTATTCTGCTATGTGCGCCAACGGCGCTGGGCGTAAATTGCGTGCCCTGCGCGCCAACCCTGTTTTGGTGTGGACGAAAAGCGTATCAGCACCAAAAACAGGATTATGGATAAACACAGGAACATCTTGGAGTAGAATTTGCATTCCCATAAAGTGCTCCCCATGGCCCAGGCAAATCCTCAAATCGTGAACGACCCGCAGCTGGCGCAGTTGCGGGTGCCGCCGCATTCCATCGAGGCGGAGCAGTCGGTGCTGGGCGGATTGCTGCTCGACAACCAGGCCTGGGAGCGCGTCGCCGATATCCTCGCGGAAAGCAACTTCTATCGCGACGATCATCGCCGCATCTACCGCCACATCGGCAAACTGATGGAGAAGAACCGGCCGGCCGACATGGTCACCGTATTCGAGTCGATCGAGCAAAGCGAGGACAAGGACAAGACCGGCGGGCTCGCCTATCTGGGGGCACTGGCGCAGAACACGCCCTCGGCGCACAACATCCGGCGCTATGCGGAAATCGTGCGCGAGCGCGCGATTCAGCGCAAGCTGATCGAAGTCGGCACCGGCATCGCCGACTCCGCCTTGAACCCGATGGGCAAGGAAGTGGCAAAATTGCTCGACGAGGCCGAGTCGCGCGTGTTCGAGATCGCCGAGGCGGGAGCGCGCGGGCATCAGGGACTAGTCGAGATTCAGCCTATCCTGGCGCAGGTGATGGAGCGCATCGACATGCTCTACCACCGCGACAATCCTTCGGATATCACCGGCCTTGCCACCGGCTTCAACGATCTGGACCAGAAAACTTCGGGCTTGCAGCAGGGCGATCTGATTATCGTCGCCGGGCGCCCGAGCATGGGGAAAACCGCGTTCGCGCTCAATATCGCCGAGCACGTGGCGGTGAACGACCGCTTGCCGGTGGCGGTGTTCAGCATGGAAATGGGCGGCTCCCAGCTGGCCATGCGCATGCTCGGTTCCGTCGGGCGGCTGGACCAGATGAAACTGCGCACCGGGCGGCTGACCGACGAGGACTGGAGCCGCCTGACCGATGCCGTGGGCAAGGTGCACGATGCGCCCATCCATATCGACGAGACGCCGGCATTGAACTGCCTCGAGCTGCGCGCGCGCGCCCGCCGCATGCACCGGCAATACGACGGCCTCGGCCTGGTGGTAGTCGACTACCTGCAACTGATGTCTTCGACTTCCACCGGCGAGAACCGCGCCACGGAAATCTCGGAGATTTCGCGCTCGCTCAAGGCGCTGGCGAAGGAGCTGAAAGTGCCGGTGGTGGCGCTGTCGCAGCTCAACCGCGGCCTGGAGCAGCGACCGAACAAGCGCCCGGTCATGTCCGACCTGCGCGAATCGGGGGCCATCGAGCAGGACGCCGACCTGATCCTGTTCATCTACCGCGACGAGGTCTACAACCCCGAGTCCGCCGACAAGGGCAAGGCCGAGATTATCATCGGCAAGCAGCGTAACGGCCCGATCGGCACGCTGAACCTCACTTTCATCGGTGAATACACGCGCTTTGAAAACTATGCCGACCCAGGTAGGTATTGATCGCATTGCGCGCTGCGCGCGCCAACTGTGTTTTCTGTACGGATAAGAAGCACATCCGTACAGAAAACACGGTTATGATTGACGTCAAACGCGGCTTGGGGATTTTATACAAGATCACCGATTATGCGCGGATGCGTTTTCCATCCGTGCAACATCGCAACTCCGCAAAATCCAAGGACGCGATTTAAGTCACCACGTGTTGTACGAACCAATCTGGAGGTCTTATGGCTGAACACGCGTGTCCGCAGAAAGTCCCCTACGTCCTCGAACTGGCCCCTGGCGATTACTGGTGGTGTGCCTGCGGCCAGTCCAAAAACCAGCCGTTCTGCGACGGTTCGCATAAGGGCGGGCCGTTCACTCCGGTGAAATTCACCGT
>DAIDTN010000141.1 GCA_027457185.1 Burkholderiales bacterium
GCCCTGTCCTTCGAGGCTTCCGTATACGGCGCGCTGTGCCTGGGCGTGCGCGATTACCTCGGCAAGAACGGCTTCCCCGGCGCGATCCTGGGAATGTCGGGCGGCATCGACTCGGCGCTGACGCTGGCGATCGCCTGCGATGCGCTCGGCGCGGACAAGGTGCGCGCGCTGATGATGCCCTCGCAGTACACCGCCGACATCAGCTGGATCGATTCGCGCGACATGGTCAGGCGCCTGGGCGTGCGCTATGACGAAATCGAAATCAAGCCGATGTTCGACGCATTCCTCGCCGCGCTCGCCGGCGAATTCAAAGGGCTGCCGGCGGACGCGACCGAGGAAAACCTGCAGGCGCGCATCCGCGGCACGCTGCTGATGGCGCTGTCGAACAAGTTCGGCTCCATCGTCCTCACCACGGGCAACAAGTCGGAGATGGCGGTGGGTTATTCCACGCTCTACGGCGATATGGCCGGCGGTTTTGCCGCGATCAAGGACGTAGCCAAAACCCTGGTCTATCGCCTCGCCGAATACCGCAACAGCCTGGGCGAGGTGATACCGCGGCGCATCATCGAGCGCGCGCCCTCGGCCGAACTGCGCCCCGGCCAGACCGACCAGGACAGCCTGCCGCCGTACGCGGTGCTGGACGCGATCATGTCGGCTTACATGGAGCAGAATTTGACTCCGGCGGAGATCGTGGCCGGCGGTCAGCGCGAAGAGGATGTGCGCCGGGTGGTCGGGCTGATCAAAAGAAACGAAGACAAGCGCCGCCAGGCGCCGGTCGGCATACGCATCACCCAGCGCGGTTTCGGCAGGGACTGGCGCTATCCGATTACCTCGAGGTACCAGGAGCAATTCAAGGGCTAGCGCGGGGAGCGGGCGGGGACCGCGCAAAAGCGCGGCTGTTCCCGCTCTGGTTTCGCTTTTTGTTGCTATACTTGGTGCAACTGCGACACGGGAGAGTCCGCCATGAAAAAAATAGACGCTGTGCTAAAGCCGTTCAAGCTCGACGAGGTGCGCGAAGCCTTGTCGGAAATCGGCGTGACCGGACTAACCGTGACCGAGGTCAAGGGCTTCGGCCGGCAGAAAGGCCATACCGAGCTTTATCGCGGCGCCGAGTACGTGGTGGATTTCCTGCCCAAGGTGAAAATCGAGATCGTCGTGGCCGACGCCATTCTGGAGCAGGCGATCGAAGCCATCGTCAAGGCCGCGCGTACCGGCAAGATCGGCGACGGCAAGATTTTCGTCACTTCGGTCGAGCAGGTGGGGCGTATCCGCACCGGCGAGACCGACGAGGCGGCGATCTAGGCGTTCACGCCGTCAGCAACACCAGCAGCGCCCCGCTGCCCCCGTCCACGGGCCGCGCCTGACAGTAGGCCAATACCTCCTCGCGCCGCGCCAGCCAGTATTTCACCTTGATTTTAAGCACCGGTTCGCGGTTCTTCGAGCCCAGCCCCTTGCCGTGGATCACGCGCACGCAGCGCACGCCGCGCTTGGCGCAGTTCGCCAGGAAACCGGCGAGCGCCTCGTGCGCCTGGTGGCGATCGAGTCCGTGCAGGTCGAGCTGGTCCTGGATCACCCAGGCGCCGCTGCGGAGCTTGCGCAGCACCTGGCGCGAAACGCCGGCGCGCACGAAATTCGGTTCGTCGCCGCTGTCCAGCCAGTCTTGCGCCGTCCAGTCGGCGCTCAGGCTTTCTTCGAGCGCCGCGTGTTCGTCCAGGTGCGACTGCACCGGGTAGGGTGGAGGCGCGTCCTGCCGGCGCAACAGCTTGCCATGGTGTGGCAGCCGCTGGGTGTCGGCGACCGCCTGCCGGAACAGATCCCGGTCGCTGTCGTCAATCGCAGTCTTGGCGGCTTTGTTCACGGCTGACCCGGGCTGTGTCGTGCGGGTCGTCCATCAGCCGAGATCGTCGAGGTATTTTTCCGCATCCAGTGCGGCCATGCAGCCCGAGCCGGCGCTGGTCACGGCCTGGCGATAGACATGGTCCTGCACGTCGCCTGCCGCGAATACGCCGGGCGCACTGGTGGCGGTGGCATTGCCCTCATTGCCGCCGCGCGTAATGATGTAGCCGCCTTTCATGTCGAGCTGGCCGTCGAAGATCTGCGTGTTGGGGGAGTGGCCGATGGCAATGAACAGCCCGTGCAGTTTGAGCTCCTCGAGCGCGCCGCTTGCGACATGTTTGATGCGTATCCCGGTCACGCCGCTCTGGTCTCCCAGCACCTCGTCGAGCACGCTGGCCCACTTGATGCTGACGTTGCCGCCGCTCGCTTTGGCCAGCAGCTTATCGATCATGATTTTCTCGGCGCGGAATTTGTCGCGGCGGTGGATCACGGTGACATGGCGCGCGATGTTGGCCAGGTACAGCGCCTCCTCGACCGCGGTGTTGCCGCCGCCGACCACGGCGACGTCCTGGTTCTTGTAGAAGAAACCGTCGCAGGTGGCGCAGGCCGACACGCCCTTGCCCATGAATTTCGTTTCCGATTCCATGCCCAGGTAACGGGCCGAGGCGCCGGTGGCGATGATCAGCGCATCGCAGCTATAGGTGGCATTGTCGCCGGTCAGAGTTATCGGTCTTTGTTTCAGCTCGACGCGATGAATCTGGTCGAATACGATCTCGGTGTCGAAACGCTCGGCATGTTTTTGGAAGCGCTCCATGAGTGCCGGGCCCTGCACGCCGGCGAAATCGGCGGGCCAGTTGTCGACGTCGGTGGTGGTCATGAGCTGGCCCCCCGGGGCGAGGCCGGTGAGCAGCACCGGTTTCAGATTGGCGCGTGCGGCGTACACCGCCGCGGTATAACCGGCGGGGCCGGAACCGAGAATAAGAAGGCGCGAGTGCTTGTTCATGTTGATATAGTTGAAGTTGGATATAATAAAAATCAGAAGGAATAAAAGGCGATCCGCCAGACAAGCCAAATTATACCGTTCCGGGCCGGTCGCACTTAGGGCAGATTGCAGGCTTGTTTGGTGGGCTTGATTTCAGGGCGGCAGATTTCCTCGTTTCGCGGGCTGCGGTGAAGAGTGGCAGATCATGGTCCGCCAAATGCAACATCAGCCAAAAAAAGGGCGCCGGCAGTTTGATAAAATCTCTTGTAGCTGTGGTCGCGATCGCGCCGCTGTTGTCCATAGACGCGCCGCTCGCGCAGGCGCAAGCACAGCCGTCCGCCGCGCCGGCACCCGTGCCGGCGGCAGCGGCGCCGGCTGCCGAACCGCGCTTCGATATCCACAAGTTCACCGTTCACGGCGCAACCCTGATCACCGCCGACGGGCTGCGGCTGCTGCTCGCGCCGTTCACCGGCAAGGGCAAGGATTTCGGCGATGTGCAAAAGGCGCTGGAAGCGCTGGAGAAATCCTACGCCAGCAAAGGCTATAGCGCGGTGCAGGTCATCCTGCCGGAGCAGCAGCTCGACTCCGGCGCAGTCGAATTCAATGTCATCGAAGCCAAGATCGGCAAGGTCGTAGTCGAGGGCAACAAGTATTTCAGCGACGCCAACATCCGCGCGAGCCTGCCGCACGTCCAGCCGGGGCTGGCGCCGAACATTTTCCAGATTTCCGACGACCTGCGCCTGGCCAATGAAAACCCGGCCAAGCAGACGACCGTGCTGTTGCGCAGCGGCGATGAGGAAGGCCAGGTCGACGCAGTGGCGCGCGTCGCCGACCAGCGCCCCAACCGGCTCAGCATAACCCTGGACAACACCGGCACGCAGCAGACCGGCATCTTCCGCCTGGGATTCGGTTACCAGAACGCCAATATGTGGGGCCGCGACCATGTTCTGAACGCGCAGTATGTGACCGCGCCCAACGACGACGACAAACCCGACCGGCTCAGCTTGTATCCGAGCAAGCACGTGATGATCGTCGGCGCGCAATACCAGATACCGCTCTACCGGGAGGGCGACTCGCTGGATTTTTCGGCCGGCTACTCCAACGTCAATTCCGGCGTGGTGGCGAACCTGTTCAACATTAGCGGCAGCGGCAGCATTTTCGGCGTGCGCTATAACCATAACCTCAAGAAAATCGGGGATCTGGAGCACACGCTGAGCTTCGGCGCGGACTGGCGCGCCTACCGCAGCGAGGTGACCCAGATCGGCGTGGCCGGATTCGGGCTGGTGCCGGACATCACCGTGCATCCGCTGACCCTGGCCTACTCCGGCGTGTATCGGCAACGCGAGAGCGAGACCAGTTTCTCTATCGCCGTGAGCCGGAACCTGCCCGGGGGCAACGATGCCGGCACCGGGGAGTTCCCGGGTGACACCTCGACCGTTCCGGTGCGGCCGCCGGCGCGTGCGGGTGCGAATCCGGATTATCTCCTGGTTCGCTGGAGTTTCAACCACAATCACGCGCTGCCGGGCTACTATCAGTTTCGCTGGGGCATGAGCGGACAAGTGACGCGCGACATGCTGGTTCCGGGAGAGCAGTTCGGCATCGGCGGGGCCGACTCCGTGCGCGGATTCCTGGAGCGCGAAATCATCGACGACAACGGCTATCGCGGCACGCTCGAGCTGTACGGACCGGACTTCGGCGGCAAACTCCCGGTCGCCGGCGCCACCATGCGCGTACTGGCGTTCACCGACTGGGGAGTGGTGAAGCTGGTACACCCGGCTGTGCTCGAAATGGACGGCCAGCACATAGGCAGCGTCGGATTCGGACTGCGCTTCGCGCGCTGCACCAATGTTAGCGTCAGGCTGGACGCGGCGAGTGTGATGGACGCGGGTGGTTTGCAGAGCAAGGGCGACATGCGCGTGCATGCAAGCCTGGCATACATCTATTAGGTGCGCGTCGAGGGCAGAAGCTCGGCAGTGCCGCCTGCGGCAAACGCGGGTACTCCGGGGCCAAAATCCGGCCCGCGAGCATGCGCTTGGTCGGTTTCGCCGAAATTGCGGAAAAGTGTGAAATAGTTCCTGTCTTATCCTGACCGGAGCCCCTAGTCTGGACCGGAAAAGACGGGAACAGAC
>DAIDTN010000142.1 GCA_027457185.1 Burkholderiales bacterium
CGAACTCACCGGTGTCCGGCACGACACGCTGCTCGGCCTGGGCAAGACCATACCACTGCTCGCACCCGCACCCAATGACATGGAACAATGGGTCAATACCTCGCTCGCACAGAATCTGCAACTCAGCGCCGCGCAGGATGCCTTGCAGATAGCACAGCAAGAGATCAGGCGGCGGCGCGCCGGTCACCTGCCTACTCTGGATCTGGTCGGCAGCCATGGTTACCAGAGTATCGGCGGCGGAACGATGGGCGGACGGGACGACACCCTCAACACCGTGATGCTGCAACTCAACGTACCGCTGTTTTCCGGCGGCCTGGTCAGTTCCCAGACCCGCGAGGCCGTGCAATTGCAGGAGCAGAGCCGGGATCAACTCGAACAGATCCGCCGCGCCACCGAACGGTTGAGCCGTGACGCCTTCCGCGGCGTCACCACCAGCATCAGCACCGTCAACGCGCTCAAGCAGGCCGTCACCTCCAACCAGACCGCGCTGGAAACCGCCGAGGCCGGCAATGCCGTCGGCACGCGCACCATGGTCGACGTACTCGATGCACAGAGCAATCTGTTCCGCGCCAAGCGCGATTACGCCCGCGCGCGCTACGATTATCTACTCAACACCCTGCGCCTGAAACAGGCCGCCGGCATGCTGTCGCCCAGTGATCTGGTGTCGATCAACGCCTATCTGGCCGACACACCCGCCGCGCCTGCCGGCAAATAATCGGGAGCATCCGCCGATTCATTCGCCCGCCGCACTCTGTTCCGCTACCCACTCGCGCCTGCTGGTCATCGATATCCAGACGCGTCTGGCGGCGGCCATGCCCGAGGCGGATCGCGCGCGCGTGCTGCGCAACACCACCCTGCTGTTGCAGGCGGCCGCCTTGCTGGCCGTGCCAAGTTGCGTCAGCGAGCAATACCCCAAGGGGCTCGGACCCACTGCAGCGGAACTGATGCAGCACCTGCCCATCGCTACCCAGCGCATCGAAAAGACCTGCTTCGCGGCCTGCGGCGCGGACGGTTTCCCGTACGATGCCGCGCCTGCAAGCCAATGCATTCTGGCCGGCATGGAGGCCCATGTCTGCGTCCTGCAGACCGCGCTGCAACTGCGCAAGCGGGACCAGATCGTGTTCGTGGTCGAGGATGCCGTGTGCGCGCGCCAACCCGCCAACACGGCCAATGCGCTGGCCCGCCTGCGTCAGGCGGGCGTGATCGTGACCAACACCGAGTCGGTGATCTTCGAGTGGCTGCGCGACGCGCGCCACGAACACTTCAAGACACTGTCGGCCTTGCTGCGCTGAAGCAGCATGGCCGACCACTCGATACCGGTATCCAGGGGCGGAAGATATTCATGCGGCGTCCCCCAGATTTGCCGTGATAATCGTCATCAAACGTTGCAACGCGCCACGGTTCGCCTCCACCACCCGGCGAGCGTTCTCGCCCAGAACCTGACGGCGCTCCGCATCGCGCAGCAGCCGCACCACCGAATCGGCCAGCGCCGGCACATCGCGCACCGGCAGCGCGGCATTTTCCCGCAGCAGTAGTTGACTGATCGCGGCGAAATTGAACATCTGCGGACCGAACAACAGTGGTACGCCGAGCGCCGCCGCTTCCAACGGATTGTGCCCGCCGGTCGGCACCAGGCTGCCGCCGATGAAAGCGAGATCGGCGGCCGCGTAGAACAGCGGCAACTCGCCCATGCTGTCACCGAGAAACACCGTCGTCTCGGCAAGACACGGCAAGCGTGAACTGCGCGCAACCAACGGGAAGCCGCGCTTGGCGCACAAGGCCGCGACGCGCGCGAAGCGTTCCGGATGCCGTGGCACCAGCAGCAGCAAGGCATTGCTCAGTTGCGCGCGCACCTGCGTAAAGGCATCGAGCACCAACTCCTCCTCCCCCTCGTGGGTGCTCGCCGCGATCCACACCGGGCGGTCAACACCCAGTTCGCGGCGCAACACCTCGGCTTGTTCGCGCAAACTGGCCGGCAGGTGCATGTCGAACTTGATGCTGCCGGTGACTTGGATTAAAGGGGGATCCGATTGTTCATGCCGGCCAACAGCAGCACTCGCAGAAAAAAACGCGGCCGCCTCCTTTAACCCCAGCAAGCGCTGAAAGCGTTCGGCATCCGCCGCGCTTTGCGCGGCGATCACGCTGACGTCGCGCAAAGTGGCGCGGGTCAGGCGCGCAACGCGCGCGTAGCCGGCAGCGGAACGTTCCGACAGCCGCGCGTTGGCGACGATCACCGGAATGCCGCGCCGCCGGCAGGCATGAAACAGATTCGGCCACAGTTCGGTTTCCATGATCAACGCCAACCTCGGGCGGGCATGTTCGATAAAGCGGCGCACCGCGCCCGGCAGATCATAGGGCGTATACACATGCCGCACCTCGTCACCGAACAGACGCCGCACTTGCTCCGAGCCGGTCGGCGTCATGGTGGTTATCAGGAGCGTCGCGCCGGGTTGCGCGGCGTGCAGCGCCCGCACCAGCGCCGCCGCCGCCGCCACCTCGCCGACCGACACGGCATGTATCCAGAGGCTGTCGTGCAGATCGAAGCGCGAGTAATAGCCGAAGCGTTCGCCCCAACGCTGCCAATAGGCCGGCGCGCGCAGACCGCGCCAGGCGAGGCGCAACAACACCAATGGCGTGAGCAGATACAGCAGCGCGGAATAGAACAGGCGCAAGCGCGGACCGGGGTCCGTTACGGTTGACCTGCGTGGGCTTGCAACCACGACAGGTACTCGTACACGCCCTCTTCCACCGTCCTGAACGGCGCATCATAGCCCACGGCACGCAAGGCACCGATGTCGGCCTCGGTGAAACTCTGGTAACGACCGCGCAGGTGGTCGGGGAAGGGAATGTAGTCGAGCGTGCCGTGGCCGTGAAATTTAAGGACCGCCCGGGCGACGTCGTTGAAGCTCTGGCTGTAACCCGTACCCAAATTGAATATACCCGAGACACCGGGATGATCAAGCAGCCACAGCTTCACGGCGCTGGTGTCGCCAACGTAAACGAAGTCGCGGCGCTGCTCGCCGTTGCCGTACCCGTCGCAGCCCGCGAACAGTTTGACGCGGCCTTCCGCGAGCAGTTGGCCAGTGAGATGGAAGGCGACGCTGGCCATCGCGCCCTTGTGCTGTTCGCGCTGGCCATAGACGTTGAAATAACGCAGACCGACGATCTGGCTTTGTGCTCCGGGCAGTAGCCGACGCACATATTGATCGAAGAGAAACTTTGAGTAGCCGTAGACGTTGAGCGGCGCCTCGTGGTCGCGCTGCTCCTTGAACACCCGACCGGCGCCGTACACGGATGCGGAAGACGCGTATATGAAGGCGATGCGCCGTTCCAGGCAGTAATGCAGCAGTGTCTTGGAGTATTCGTAGTTGTTGCGCATCATGTAGCGCCCGTCCCACTCGGTGGTGGACGAACAGGCGCCGAGATGCACGATGGCGTCGATGGGTTCATCGGCCTCGCGGCCGGCCGACACCCAGGCCAGGAAATCTTCCTTGTCCTGGTAATCGCGGATCTCGGTGTCGGCCAGATTCTTGAACTTGACGCCGTTGCTGAGATTATCGACGACCAGCACATCGCTGCGGCCGCGCGCGTTGAGGGCCTGAACTAGGTTACTGCCGATGAAGCCGGCGCCGCCGGTGACGATGATCATTACTCCTCCAACTCGCGGATGCGCGCGATTACCTCGGTGGTCGAACAACCTTCCTCATAATTCAGCACCACCACCTTGCCGCCGTTACCGGTCACGCAATCGTATCCGGCGATTTGTTCGGGCCGATAATCACCGCCTTTTATCAACAGATCGGGCAGCACGGCGCAGATCAGACGCTCCGGCGTGTCTTCGCTGAATGGCACCACCCAGTCCACCGCCGAGAGCCCGGCAAGCACCGCCATGCGCCGAGCCAGCGTGTTCACAGGCCGGCCCGCACCCTTGAGTCGCGCAACCGAGGCATCATCATTGACCGCGATGATCAGCCGGTCACCGAGCCGGCGCGCCTGTTCCAAATAAGCGACATGTCCGGCGTGCAGGATGTCGAAGCAACCGTTGGTCATGACGATGCGCGCACCGGCCGCGCGCGCCGTCTGCACCGCGATCAATAATTGTTCCTCGCTGAGCTCGCCGCGTCCGGTGTGGGCCTCGCCCAACACAGCGCTGCGCAGTTCCGGCACGCTCACGGTCGCGGCGCCGAGCTTGCCGACCACGATGCCGGCGGCATAATTGGCAAGTACGGTGGCGTCTTCCAGCGCATGGCCGGCCGCCAGCACGGCGGCCACGGTGGCGATCACCGTGTCGCCGGCGCCGGTGACATCGTAGACCTCGCGCGCCTGGGCCGGCAGATGCAACTCCGCGCAGCCCTCGCGCAGCAGGGTCATGCCATGCTCGCTGCGCGTGATCAGCAGCGCGCCAAGTTCCTGCTGGCGCAGCAGCGCGCGACCCTTGTCAATCAGATCGCGCTCGTCGCGGCACGGCCCGACCACGGCCTCGAACTCGCTGAGGTTCGGCGTGATCAGCGTGGCGCCGCGATAGATGCTGAAGTCGCGGCCCTTCGGATCGACCAGCACCGGCTTGCCGGCGGCGCGCGCCAGATCGATCAGCGCGCGCGCCTGATGCAGCGTGCCCTTGCCGTAATCGGACAGCACCACCGCGCCGGCCTGGACCAACTGCTGGGCAAAACTGGCGCGCAAGTGCGCCGTGTCGACGCTAGCAAAGTCGACCTCGAAATCGAGACGGATGAGCTGTTGATGACGCGATAGCACGCGCAACTTGGTGACCGTGGGACGATCGGCCCGACGTTCGAATACGCAGTTCACGCCGGCGGCGCTGAGGTGCCGCTGCAAGACCTCGCCGGGGGCATCGTCGCCGACGATGCCGAGCACCGTGACCCACGCGCCCAATGCGGCGACGGTCAGCGCGACCTTGCCGGCGCCGCCGGGCCGCTCCTCGATCTCCGTGATCCGCACCACCGGCACCGGCGCCTCCGGCGAGATGCGCGACACCGGGCCGGACCAGTAGCGGTCCAGCATTACGTCGCCGGCCACCAAGACTCGGGCGGACTCGAAGGCAGGGATGGCGAGGGACATGTGCGAGGGCCTTAAATGGGCTCGTCAGATGGCGCGCATCATAGCACAGGCCGGCAATCGGAGCGTGCCGCCGGAAGCGGAGATTGTTAGGCGATTGCTTTACTCCGGCGCATGTCTCACGCATTCTATGGCCCACCGCGAACAGAACCACGCCCTTGCAACGAATCCTCTTCATCACGCTCAGCAACATCGGCGATGTGGTGCTGACCACGCCGGTGCTGGAGCGCCTGCATGAACGCTACCCCGAGGCCGTGATCGACATCCTCACCGACGCCCGCGCCCGGGAGGTGCTCGAGCACTGCCCCTACCGCGGCGCCATTCTGCTGAAGGAGAAACGCGCCTGCTGGCGCGGCCTGCTGCGGCTGGTACACACGCTGCGTCGCGCTCGTTATGAGGTAATCGTCGATCTGCGCACCGATGGCCTCGCCTATTTGCTGCGGGCGAAACGGCGCTTTACCAAGTGGCGCGCGCGGCCGCTGGGTGCGCATGCCGTTGAGGATCACATGGGCGTGATCGCGGCACTGGGCGGCGCGATCCCGCCGACGCAGGTCTGGCTTAACGACGCGTTGCGCGACGCGGCGGCAACACTGCTCGCTGCACTGCCCGGCCGGCGCTGGCTGGCGCTCGGTCCCGGCGCCAACTGGCCGCCGAAAACCTGGGCGGCGGAACGTTTCCGGGAACTGGTGGCCTTGGCAAAGCCCAGCTTCGATGCGGTGATCCTGCTGGGCGGCCCCAATGACCGCGAGCGCGCCGCGCTCATCGCCGAGGATTGCGCCCTGCCCTGCCTGAATCTGTGCGGCGCGACGAATCTGTTGCAAGCCGCGGCGGTACTGGCGCGGGCGCGCGTTTTTGTCGGCAACGACTCGGGCCTCGGCCATCTCGCCAGCGCCGTCGGCACAGCGACGCTCACCGTGTTCGGCCCGGGACGGCCGCTGCGCTATCATCCCTGGGGGCCGCAGAGCGCCTGGATCGTCGCGGCGGATCAAAACCTGGATTCGCTGTCCGCAACCCGCGTCGCCGAACAACTGGACACTCTACTCGAAGCCAGCGCGCATGCCCGGCGCGACTGACCCGCACGCAACACCGGCGCGACGCTTTCTGGCGCCGCGTTACTGGCCGACCTGGCTGGGCCTGGGTGTGCTGCGCGTATTGGCACTGCTACCTTTTTCCTGGCAGGTGCGCATTGGCACCGCCATGGGCCGCCTGGCGCTGCGCTTCTCGCCGCAGCGCCGGCATATTGCTCAGGTCAACCTGGCATTGTGCTTCCCGGAACTCGATACCGCGCAGCGCCAGGCATTGCTGGTAAAACATTTCGAATCGCTGGGCATCGGCCTGCTGGAAACGGCGCTGAGCTGGTGGGGTGCGCCCGACCGGTTGCGGCCGCTGACGCGGATCGAGGGACTGGAATATCTGCACGCCGCGCTGGCCCGCGGCAAAGGCGTGATCCTGCTCAGCGCGCACTTCACCACCTTGGAAATCGGCGGCCGACTGCTGGCGCAGCACGCGCCTTTTCATGTCATGTATCGCGAGCACAAGAACGCGCTGTTCGAAGCGGTCATGAAACACGCCCGCGAGCATCATTACGAGAAGGCCATCGAGCGCGGCGACATCCGCGGCATGCTGCGCAGTCTGAAGCGCAATCAGCCGGTGTGGTACGCGCCGGACCAGAACTACGGCCGCGAACACAGCGTGTTCGTGCCATTCTTCGGTATCGCCGCCGCCACCATCACCGCCACCTCGCGTCTGGCGCGCATGAGCGGCGCCGCCGTGGTGCCGTTCTTTCAGGAACGGCTGGCGGGCGGCGTAGGCTATCTACTGCATCTGCAACCCGCGCTGGCAGATTTTCCCGGCGCCGATATCGAATTGGACACCCGGCGCATCAACGTGGTCATCGAGGCGGCGATCCGCCGCGTGCCCGAGCAATATCTGTGGACGCACCGCCGCTTCAAGACCCGGCCGGGGAATCTCCCGGATCCCTACAGCAGCAAGCCGCCGGCATGACGCATGACAGGAATGGTACGGCGTAACGGGGCGAGCCTCGCAGCCGCCCCTGGGTTATTTCTCTCGCGGAGCGTATGACTGTAGTTATAATTGCCCGATGATTTTCACCCGCCGCCGCGATCTCCCATGCACATCGCTTTAATCAGCGCCGATTTCATGCCCAACGTGGGCGGTGTGGCGGCGCATGTCGCGGGTTTGGGCGGCGCGCTCGCCGCGCTCGGGCACAGCGTCCACATTGTCACTCTGCCGCTCGGCGCTCAGCGCGCACCGGAAAGTACCTGGCGGGGTATGACAGTACACCGGCCAAACCTGCCGAAAATACAGCCACTCTATTACCTGCTGCTGGAGCGCTGGCTGCAACGTCTGTTGGCGCATACGCCCGTCGACATCATCCATGTCCATGGTCTGCGTCCGCTGCAGGCGACGCGCCACCTCAAGTTGCCCGTGCTGTTCACCAATCATACCTCTGGATTTTTGCGCCGCCTCGACCAGGGCATACGCCAACAGCGACGTCTGGCGGCACGTATGGCACATCTGTGCCACGTCATCGCACCCAGCGCGGAGCTCGCCGCCGCCACGCAAAAAGTCGGCTTCGACGGCCCCGTCACTTTTATTCCCAATGGCGTCGACACCGAGATCTTCCAACCCGGACCGACGGCGCATCGCAAGCAGTGGAACGTGGCGGCCGGCGAAACCGTCGTGCTGTTGGCACGGCGGCTGGTCGATAAGAACGGCGTGACAGTATTCGCGGCGGCGGCCGCGGACCTGCACGACCTGCCGGTCAGACTCGTGTTCGCCGGCGACGGTCCCGAGCGGGACAAAGTCAGCGCCATGCTGCGGCGCGCGCACATGCTCGACCGCGCACTGTTCCTCGGCAACGTACCCAACGCCGATATGCCGGACATTTACCGGGCCGCGGACCTGTCGGTACTGCCGTCGTTCATGGAGGCCACCAGCATTACCGGGCTGGAATCCATGGCCTGCGGGCTGCCGCTGGTCGGGACGCGCGTCGGCGGAATTCCCGATCTGATCGAAGAGGGTGCGAGCGGCTTGCTGGTTCCGCCAGGCGATCCCGCCGCGCTGGAAAGCGCCATGCGCACACTGATCCTGGATCCTGCGCGTCGCCAAGCCATGGGCGCACGCGCGCGCGCGCGCCATCGAACGTTTCTCCTGGACGCGCATAGCCGCCGACACGCTCACGGTGTATGAGCAGCACATAAGGAAAATGACGTGACGAGGGCCTTGCTGATTCGTGGCGCACGAGGGTTCCAGTCATGAAGATACTGCACGCCGCGAATTTCAGCCTGGCAAAATACGCAATGGTCTATTACGCCACCGACCGCAAGCTCAGCAACGGGCTGATACGCAATGGCCACTTCGTCTATGACTTCAGCTACCGCGATGTCGCCAGAACCGAGTCACCGCTGCACTCAAAACGCTTCGGCACGGGCCGCATGAACCGGCGGCTGATTGAAACCGCCGCCAACCTACAACCCGACTTGCTGTTGCTGGGCCACACCGAGATCATCACACCCGCAACCCTGGCGCGGATCAAGCGCGATCACCGGGGTATCCGCATTGCGCTCTGGTATGTGGACCCCCTGTACAATACCGGAAATCTACAGCACATTCTGAATCGTCTGGAAAATCTCGACGCGGTGTTCTGCACCACCGACGGCGATTTACTGGAACAATTCCGCAGCACCCGCAATACCGTCGCCTATATGCCGAACCCGGTGGATTCTTCCATAGAAACGCTGCGCAACGATATCAAAGAAGATTTCGACATCGACCTGCTGTTCTGCGGCCGCGACAAGGGCGAAGCGGAACGGGCGCAAACGTTGCGCCGTCTGCAACAGGGGCTGCGGGAGCTGCGGGTCACTGTCTGCGGCGCACTGAACCAGCCATTGGTGTTCGGCGCCGAGTACCTCGCCCTGCTGGACCGCAGCCGGATGGGACTGAATCTAAGCCGCAGGAACGACGTATACCGTTATTCGTCGGATCGCATCGCGCAACTGACCGGCAACGGCCTGCTGACCTTCACGCCGGAAACTCCCGGCATGCGCGACCTTTATCGCGAAAACGAAGTGGTCTACTTCAGCGGCATCGACGAGCTCATCGACAAGGCGCGCCACTATCACCGGCATGACGACGAACGGCGGCGCACGGCGGCGGCGGGTCGCGCGCGCACCAGTGCTTCAACTCCACGCGCGTGGCGAAATATCTCGTCGAAGCCAGCTTCGGCATGGCATACACAGAGCCTTATGAATGGACGCGGTAATGCGCCCGGCTCACGCCGACAGGCGTCACATACTGCTCATCCGTTTCAGTTCCCTGGGCGACCTTGTCACCCTGGAGCCGACGTATCGCGCGTTGCGGCAATTTCACTGCAACGACCACATTATTTTTCTGACCTCCGCCGTCGGCCGGGAATTGTATGGCGACACCGCTTACTTTGATCGCATTCTGGTCGACGACTGCGCCAAGCGCGTCGGCCTGCTCGCACACGCGCGGTGCTTGCAGCGGCAACTCGGAGCACAGCCATTCGACCTCATCTACAATCTCCAGGGCAGTTCACTCGCGCACCTGTTGGTGCTGCTGCTGCGCAAACGCCGCGTGATCAACAAATCATCGAGTCTGTGGCACAAACTTCTCTCTATCAAGGTGGTCGGCAAGAGCGTGCCAGAACTGGTCGGCGCCGGCGGCTTCGATCAGCGTGTCGTGACGGATTATTTTCAGCAGGAGAAAAGCACGGTCATACAGCTCGGCACCGATCCGCAACTTGCCGAGCGCTACCGGCAAATACTGCATCAGGACGGCGCAACCCGGCCGGTAGCCGCACTCGCGCCCGGCGCCAGCCCACGCTGGGAAAGCAAGAAGTGGGGCGACCGGCATTACACCGAACTGGCGGTACGCTTGCAGGACGCGGGATTTCGGGTCATCGTCGTCGGCTCCGACCTGGAATCCGCCGCGGCACGACTGATCCTACTCCGCGCCGACGGGGCGCTCGACTTCACCGGCCAGACGCGCGTCGGCGAACTGAAAGCTCTGATCGGCAATTGCGACGTTTTCATCGGCACCGACAGCGGCCCGGCGCATATCGCCGCCGCTGTCGGCACACCGACAGTCACACTCTTCGCAGCCACCCGCAGCAGCCACGGCGTGCAACACCACCCCTATCGGGGCGAACATATCAGCCTCTCAGCGGCGGGCGACGTCTGCCAAGTTTGCTATAATCCGCACTGCCCGAAGAGCCATGCATGCATGGCGACCATCCGCGTCGACAGCGTTTTACAAGCCGCTCTGCGACTGGCGCACCAGCATCCCGCACGCCTCCGATGAACCAGAAGACCTCGGCTCAGAGACAAGCTGCCTGTGACTAAAAAAAACGCCCTCCCCCAGATATTGATAATCAGCCTCAAGCACTCCGTCGAGAGACGCCGCGCCATGGCTCGCCAGCTTGATGCGATGCACCTGGATTATACTTTCTACGATGCCGTCAATGGATCCGAACTCAACCCCGCTACCTTGCCGTCCTATTCGCAACTGCGTCGACGTCTGTGCTTCGGCCGCGACTTGACCAAAGGAGAACTGGGCTGTTTACTTTCGCACCGCGCAATCTATCAACATATGGTCGATGCGCATCTCGAACACGCCATCGTTCTCGAGGATGATGCCATTCTTGAGAACGATTTTCCCGACGTCATCGACGCCCTGATGGCCGTTCCCATCAAATGGGATCTCATCCGTTTTCTGGCAAGCCCTAAGGCCTATCGGCAGGGCCGGGGCATCGGCGCACTTCGCGGGCCCTATTCCTTGACCCGCCTGACGAAGGCGTACGGGGGCGCCTATGCTTATCTCCTGACCCGCCACGCCGCACGAACCTTATTGCGCCACATGCAAAGCAACTGGCTTCCGGTCGATATTCTGCACGGCCATGTATGGGAGACCGGCCTCGAAACATTCGCGGTTCGCCCGTCCCCGGTATCGCCCGACAACGTAATCGAATCCACGATTGGGGCAGTCCGCTTCGACAAGACACTCCAGCTTACCGGCTGGCAAAGAACCCTCTACCCTCTGACGAGAGCCGCATTCAAGATTTACGAACACATCGGCAAACATACCGCGTCCTGGCGCGCATGGCCCCGCGACATGCGTCTTCGGCGGCAGTTGCGGCATCCGGGTGGCACGCCATAGCCGGCATGTGCGCGCCCAGCAATGATTGAGCATTACGGTGATTGGATGGCTTGTTTGCAAGCCTGGGCATCGATCCTGACGCTAAACCGGGGTCTTGGTGATGGTCCGCATGGTGGACTCGATCCACGCTTCCACATCGGCGATGATCTCGGCCGCCCGCC
>DAIDTN010000143.1 GCA_027457185.1 Burkholderiales bacterium
CAGCCGGAGCAGGTGAAACAGCTGAACCTGCGTTACGCCGCGCTCGCGGCGGACCTGGCGGCGGCCCTGCTGCGCTGGGAAGAATTGGAGATCAAACGGTAAGTCAGCCGCGCCGCGGCGCTGGAATCACGACTTGGAAGAGACCGCTCGCATTGGCGTCTCGTTGACGTTCAACTGGAAAACGTCGGGGCGGCTGTAGTGCCCGGCCACATCGAAGTCGAACTTGCCGCGGCCGATGTCATTCAGATCCAGATCGGCCGTCAGGATCGATTCGCTGCCGAAGTGCGGGCCGGCCAGAATCTGCCCCAGCGGGTTTACGATTGCGCTGCCGCCGCGCATCAGCACCGCTTCAGGCGAATCGCCGAGCGACACGCGCACCGTGTCCGGGAAGTCTTTTTTGCGGATGAACTGGCAGGCGGTCAGGACGAAGCAGCGTCCCTCGAGCGCGATGTGCTGCATCGACGCAATCCAGGTGTCGCGGTCGTCGGCGGTGGGGGCGCAATACAGCGCGACGTTCTTCGAGTACATCGCCATGCGCAGCATCGGCATGTAGTTTTCCCAGCAGATTACCGAACCGATGCGGCCATACGGGCTGTCGACCACGGTCAAGGTCGAGCCGTCGCCGAAGCCCCAAATCACGCGCTCCATCACGGTCGGCATCAGCTTGCGGTGCTTGCCCAGCAACGTCCCGTCCGGACCGAAGAACAGCACGGCGCAGTAGCAGGTGCCGTGCTCGCGCTCGATCACGCCCATGACCACGTAAGCCCCGTGCGCGGCGGCCGCCTCGCCCAAGCGCTGGGTCTGCGGGCCCGGAACCTCGATCGCGGCTTCCAGGTAGAGGCGGAATTCCTCGCGCCCTGCAGGGTCGCGCGCGCCGACGACCAGGCCATAGCTCACGCCCTTGGGATACCCGGGGATGAAGGCTTCGGGGAAGACAATGACCTTGGCACCGAGGCAGGAGGCTTCCGCGATCAGTCCTACGGCCTTGTCCACGCAGGCCTCGGTATCGAAGGGCACGGCACCCGCTTGGACTACCGCCGCGCGCACACGACTAGGTTGCTCCGGCGTCGTCATATTTCTGCCTCCTTTGGTCGGTGAATAGCGTCGATATTACGCCGCCTGGCCGAGCAGGCCGCGTGCGGCAAGGTTGCGCATCAATGCGCCGATGCCGAAGATCCAGGGCGGGGCTTGGTCCGAGGTGGTGACGCGGTTGACCAGACGTCCAAGTTTCGGTGTCGAAATGCTCACCAGGTCGCCGACCTTGTGGGTGAAGCCCATGCCGGGTGCGCCTCTGTCCTTGACCGGCGCGAACATCGTGCCGAGGAACAACATGAAGCCGTCCGGGTACTGGTGATGCGCCCCCCAGGCATGGGTGACGATATTCAGCGGATCGCGGCTGATCTTGTTCATCGGGCTCACTCCCTCGAGCACAAAGCCGTCTGCACCGGAGATTTGGAGCGCCAACTCGGCCTGACGCACGTCATCGATGCCAAACGTCTGGTCGAACAGGCGAATGAACGGGCCGATCGCGCACGACGCATTGTTATCTTTGGACTTGCCCAGCAGCAGCGCGCTGCGGCCTTCGAAGTCGCGCAGATTGACATCGTTGCCCAGCGTGGCGCCGACGGTCTCGCCTGCAGCAGTGACGGCGAGCACGATCTCGGGTTCCGGGTTGTTCCAGGAGGATTTCGGATGCAGGCCGACTTCCGCGCCCAACCCAACTGCGGACATGACCTGTGACTTGGTGAAGATTTCCGCGTCCGGACCGATGCCCACTTCCAGATACTGCGACCATGCGCCCTGCGCGACCAGCACGCGCTTGATCTCATCGGCCTCGGGCGAGCCCGGCTTCACCGACGCGAGATTGTCGCCGATGATGCGCATCACCTGCGCCCGGATGGTCTCCGCCTTGCCGGTATCGCCGCGCGCCTGTTCCTCGATCACGCGTTCGAGCAGGCTTTGCACGAAGGTCACGCCGCTCGCCTTGATCGGCTGCAGGTCGCAGGGTGCGAGCAAAGATGGTTTGTCCGGATTCCTGCCATCGCCGCTGTTTGCGAGCAAGACTTCGATCGTGGCGATGACTTTGCCGGGCGCGGTACGGGCGAGGGCGACGCGATCGGGGCGGGCGAGCAGCTGGCTCAGGGTCGGTTCGACCGGAGCAAGATCGACGACGTCGCCGTTTGGCCGCAGCGCGATGGGCGAGGGGCCCGCGGGTTTGCCCGGCAGCCAGGCGCGGCCGAGCAATGTGGCGTCACGCCAGTCGGAGGGCAGACATTCGAGCGTAAGCAGATCGTTGAGCGCTTTCATAACAGATCCTCGCGTCGCAGCATGAAGACATATTCGTCGCCCGCGCTGGTATCGAGCCAGATGAAGGGCAGGCGCGGATAGGCTTTTTCCAGCGCGGCGCGATTGTGGCCAATCTCGACGACGAGCACGCCTTCAGGGTTCAAGTGGGCGGCTGCCTGCGCCAGCATGCGATGCACCAGCGCCAGGCCGTCGCGCCCGCCGGCGAGCGCGAGGCGCGGCTCGCGCCGGTATTCGCGCGGCAGCGCGCCCATCGCCGCGGCGTTGACATAAGGCGGGTTGGACAGGATCAGGTCATAGCGGCGCGCAAGCAGGCGATCGAACAGGTCGGTCTGGACCAGCCGTATGCGCTTGCCCAAGGCGTAGTCCTTCACGTTACGGCGCGCCACCTGCAGCGCTTCTGCAGAGAGATCGGTCGCATCTATGCGCGCATTCGGAAACGCGTGCGCTGCAAGCACGGCAAGACAGCCCGATCCGGTGCACAAGTCGAGCACACTGCGCACGCGCGACGCATCGGCGATCCAGGGCGCGATTCCGTCGCGCAGCAGTTCGGCGATGAAAGAGCGCGGCACGATGGCGCGTTCGTCGACGTAAAACCTGAACTTCCCCAGCCAGGCTTCATGGGTCAGATAGGCGGCAGGCGTGCGCTCGCGTACGCGCCGCCGCAGAATGGCGCGCACCGCCTCGAGTTCGCTGGCGCTCAATTGCCGGTCGAGCACGGAATCGAGTTCGCCCAGCGGCAGCTTGAGCGTGTGCAAGATGAGATAGATGGCCTCATCGCGCGCGTTACGCGTGCCGTGGCCGAAGGCAAGGCCGGCGCGCTTGAATTGCGTGACCGCCTCGCGCAACACCGCGCGCAGCGTCAGCGGGCGGTTGCGCTCCGGGTTCAGGCCGGCAGCAGCAGGCGCTCGAGCATCTGCCGGTAAATGGACTTGAGGGCATCGAGTGCAGCCAGTTCAATATGCTCGTTCAGCTTGTGAATGGAGGCGTTAACCGGACCGAGTTCGAGCACCTGCTGGCATATATCGATAATGAAGCGGCCGTCGGAAGTGCCGCCTGTGGTGGACAATTCCGGTTCGATGCCGGTCACGGCGCGCACCGCGGCGCGCACCGCGGCGACCAGTGCGCCCTCGGCGGTGAGGAAAGGGGCCGCCGCATGCAACCAGTCGAGCGTGTAATCGATTCCGTGCCGGTCGAGAATGGCGTGGACCCGGCTGCGCAGGGTATCGGGCGTGCTCGCAGTGGAGTAGCGGAAATTGAATTGCACCTCGAGGCTGTTCGGGGTGACATTGGTGGCGCCGGTACCGCCGTGGATATTCGAAATCTGCCAGCTGGTGGGCGGAAAAAACGCATTGCCGCAATCCCATTCCGTCGCGGCGAGTTCGGCCAGCGCCGGCGCGAACAGATGCACCGGATTCTTCACCAGCTGCGGATACGCGACGTGCCCCTGCACGCCTTTGACTATCAGCTTGCCGGAAAGCGAGCCGCGGCGGCCGTTCTTGATCGTATCGCCGAGTTGGCTCACGGCGGTGGGTTCGCCGACGATGCAATAATCGAGCAATTCGCCGCGCGCCTTCAGCTTCTCCACCACCCTGACCGTTCCGTCCACCGCCACGCCTTCTTCGTCCGAAGTGAGCAGCAGCGCGATCGAACCCTGGTGCTGCGGGTGTGCGGCCACGAATTCTTCAGTGGCGCAGACGAAGGCCGCGACCGAAGACTTCATGTCCGCAGCGCCGCGGCCGTATAGCCTGCCTTCGCGCACGCTGGGGGCGAATGGATCCGACAGCCATTGATCCAGCGGGCCGGTGGGCACCACGTCCGTATGTCCGGCAAAACAGACCAGCGGTTTGGCCTGACCGCGGCGCGCCCACAGATTGCTGACGTCACCGCAATGCACGCTCTCCAGGGCGAAGCCGATGGAGGCGAGACGCTGCGCGATAAGGTCCTGGCAGCCGGCATCATCCGGCGTGAGCGAACGCAGCCGGATCAGCTGCCGTGCGAGTTCCAGCGTGCTTGAGCTCATCATTTTCCGAATCGGTTCGAACCGGAATCCGCCGCGAAAACCCGGGCCCGTGCGGACCGGACTCTATCGCCGCTCGCGATGCCGTGAAGCGCGATTCGCACTATGGCGTTTTCTCGTCGGCGAGAATCTTGAATTCGCTGAAGGAGGTCGTGGTCTCGAACGGATCAGACGCCTTCTCCGGTTTTTTCTGCCCGGCGGCGGTCGTCGTGGCGCCCGCGTCGCCCTCGGACTGGTTCATCAGCCACATCAGGTTGGTGGCGGAATCGGCATTGCCCAGCGCTTCCTCCTTGGTGATCAGGCCGTCCTTGTACATCCTGAACAAGGACTGCTCGAACGTTTGCGAGCCGGGCGTCATGCTCTTTTCCATCGCTTCCTTGATCTCGCTGATTTCGCCTTTGTCGATCAGCTCGGCGGTGTAGCGCGTATTGAGCAGAACTTCCACCGCGGCCGAGCGCCCACCCTTGATGTTCTTCACCAGGCGCTGCGAAATCACCGCCTTGAGCGTCGCCGCCAAGTCCTGCAGCAACGCCGGGCGGTTTTCCAGCGGATAAAAGCTGATGATGCGGTTCATCGCATGGTAGCTGTTGTTGGCGTGCAGCGTCGCCAGGCACAGATGGCCGGACTGGGCGTAGGCAATTGCCGCCGCCATCGTGTCCTTGTCGCGTATCTCCCCGATCAGGATGCAGTCGGGCGCCTGGCGCAGCGCGTTTTTCAGCGCGATCTTGAAATCCAGGGTGTCGGTGCCGACTTCGCGCTGGTTGACGATGCATTTCTTGTTGGTGAAAATGAATTCCACCGGATCCTCCAGCGTCAGGATGTGGCCGGACTTGGTGGCGTTCCTGAGATCGAGCAAGGCGGCGAGCGTGGTCGATTTGCCCGAGCCCGTGGCGCCAACCATCAGCACCAGGCCGCGCTTTTCCATGATCACTTCCTTCAGCACCGGCGGCATGCCCAGGGTATCGATGTTGGGCACCTCGCCGGGGATGTAGCGCACCACCACCGCCGGCGTGGTCTTCTGGCGGAATGCGCTGATGCGAAAGCTGCCGACCCCGGGCAGGGGAAAGGCGGTGTTGAGTTCCAGCGTATCCTCGAATTCCTTCTTCTGTTTGTCGTTAAGAACTTCGTACAGCAGGCTGGTGATGCCGGCCGAATCCATCACCTGCTGATTGATCGGCATGGCGGTGCCATTGATCTTGATGTTGATGGGCGAGCCGACCGAGAGGAAGATGTCGGAGGCTTTTTTCTCCGCCATCAACTGGAACAAGCGCTTCATCGCAGACACAGTCGTTCTCCCTTTAACAGCCCGCGCAGGAATGCGGCCTCCCTAATCGCCGCGGAGCAGTTCGTTAATGCTAGTCTTGGCGCGGGTCTTCGCATCTACGCGCTTGACGATGACCGCGCAGTACAGACTGTATTTTCCATCAGCCGAGGGCAGATTGCCAGACACCACCACCGAGCCCGCGGGCACCCGGCCGTAAAGCACCTCGCCGGTTTCGCGGTTGAATATCTTGGTGCTCTGACCGATGAACACCCCCATCGACAATACCGAGTTCTCCTCCACAATCACGCCTTCAACAACTTCCGCGCGCGCACCGATGAAGCAGTTGTCCTCGATGATGGTCGGATTGGCCTGCAGCGGTTCGAGCACCCCGCCTATGCCGACCCCGCCGGACAGGTGAACGTTCTTGCCGATCTGGGCGCAGGAGCCCACCGTGGCCCATGTGTCCACCATGCTGCCTGCGTCGACATAGGCGCCAATATTGACGTAAGAGGGCATCAGCACCACGTTCCTGCCGATGAAGCAGCCGCGGCGCGCGACCGCGGGCGGCACTACGCGAAAGCCACCGGCGGCAAACTCCTCGCTGCTGTAGTTGCCGAATTTGGTCGGCACCTTGTCGTAGTACTGGGTCGATGCACCTGGCATCACCTGGTTGTCGTTCAGCCGGAACGACAGCAGTACCGCCTTTTTCAGCCACTGATGCGTGACCCACTGGCCGTCGATTTTTTCGGCCACGCGCAGCCGCCCCGCGTCGAGCGCGGCGATAACCTGCTCCACCGCGTCGCGGATTTTCCGGTCGGCCGAGCCGGGGCTCAGTTCGGCGCGATGGTCGAAGGCTAGCTCGATTGTCTGTTGCAATTGCTGCATGCGATTTCCAAATTAGAGTTTACTTACGAATTGGTTGATGCGCTGCGCCGCCTCCAGGCATTCGGCCAGCGGCGCCACCAGCGCCATGCGCACGTAGTTGCTGCCGGGATTGCGGCCATGCGCCATTCGCGCCAGATAGCTGCCCGGCAGCACCGTCACATTATATTCGCGGTAAAGCGCGGCGGCGAACAGTTCATCATCGACCGGCGTCCGGCTCCAGAAATAGAAGCCGCCCTCGGGCACGCTGGTCACCAGCGGCGCCTGCAGCAGCGGCCGCACGGCGCTGAATTTCTGCGCATACAGCCGGCGGTTTTCGACGACATGCGCTTCGTCGCCCCAGGCCGCCACGCTGGCTGCCTGCACCGGCAGGCCCATGGCGCTGCCGTGATAGGTGCGATACAGCAGGAATGCGCGAATCAGCGCGGCGTCGCCGGCGACGAAACCGGTGCGCATGCCGGGGACGTTGGAGCGTTTGGACAGGCTGGAGAAAACGATCAGGCGGGCGTAGTTCACGCGCCCCAGCTGTTGCGCCGCGTCCAGCGCGCCGAGCGGCGGCTTGGCTTCGTCCGGATAGATCTCCGAGTAACATTCGTCGGAGGCGATGACAAAGCCGTGGCGGTCGGAAAGTTCGAACAGGACGCGCCACTGCGCCAGGTCCATCACCTTGCCGGTGGGGTTGCCCGGCGAACAGGCGTAGACGAGTTGCGTGCGCGCAAGTACGTCGGCTGGAACCTTGGTGTAGTCGATTGCGAAATCCTGCTCCGGCAAGGCGTTGACGTAGTAGGGGCTGGCGCCGGCGAGCAGGGCCGCGCCTTCGTAAATCTGGTAGAACGGATTCGGGCAGATGACCAGCGCATCGCCTCGGCCCGGATCGATAACTGTTTGGGCCAGCGCGAACAGCGCTTCGCGCGAGCCGTTGACCGGCAGCACCTGGGTGAGCGCAGCGAGCGCAGTCAACTGGTAGCGCCGCCTGGCCCAGGCAGCAATCGCCTCGCGCAACTCAGGCGTGCCGGCCGTCGCCGGATAACTCGCCAGTCCGGAAAGGTTCTGTATCAGCGTCTGCCGGATGAATTCGGGCGTCGGGTGCTTGGGCTCGCCTATGCCGAGATTGATTGCCGTATAGCGCGCATCCGGCCTGATGTCCTTGAACAGCAGGCGCAGTCTTTCGAAGGGGTAGGGTTGCAGCTTGGCCAGATTGGGATTCACGGACTGCCTTGTGCTCGATGTTCGTTGGTCGTCGTTCGTTATTGGTTGGTGTTGGACGACGGTTCGAAGCGCAGCGAGTCCAGCGCGGAGCCGGCGTTCCAGCCTTTCTTGCGGTGCTCGGCCACCACGGTGGTGAAAATGCCGCCGCGCACGTAGAATTTGGCGCACAGACGCATGAACCGCGGCCGCGTCGCGCCGACCAGATCGTCGAGGATGCGGTTGGTGACCGCCTCGTGGAATGCACCCTGGTTGCGGAAGGACCAGACGTAGAGCTTGAGGCTTTTCAGTTCCAGGCACTTGCGCTCGGGAATGTAGTCCAGCAGCAGGCGCGCGAAATCGGGCTGCCCGGTCAGCGGACAAAGGCAGGTAAACTCGGGGATTTCCATATGAATCAGATAATCCCGCGCTGGGCTGGGATTGTCGAAGGTGTTCGGTAGGGCGCTCGGTTTGGCGCGCATGCTGGGCTCGGAGGAAAAATTTAAGATGGTATTATATCGATTGCCTATCATTCCGAAAAAAATCCGGTCGAAAACCGGCTTTCTGAAAAATACCAAGTGCGCCTAACTCAAATCAAACTAGTCTGATTCAAGTCCTTCGTCGATCCGACCTCCATCGCCGTACCGGGCCAGTTGGTCGGCATCGTCGGTCCGAACGGCTGCGGCAAGTCCAATGTCATCGACGCCGTGCGCTGGGTGCTCGGGGAGTCGCGCGCGGCGGCCTTGCGCGGCGAATCCATGCAGGATGTCATTTTCAACGGCTCGGCCCAAAGAAAACCGGTTGCGCGCGCGAGCGTCGAGTTGACCTTCGACAACAGTCTGGGCAAGGCCGCAGGCCAGTGGTCGCAATATGCGGAAATCGCCGTCAAGCGCGTGCTGACACGCGAAGGCGAATCGCTGTACTACATCAACAACAGCCATGTGCGCCGGCGTGACATCCAGGACATTTTCATGGGCACGGGCCTCGGGCCGCGCGCATACGCCATCATCGAACAGGGCATGATCGCGCGCATCATCGAGGCTAAGCCGGAAGATCTGCGGGTGTTCCTGGAAGAGGCGGCAGGCATTTCCAAGTACAAGGAGCGGCGCCGCGAAACCGAAAACCGGCTTCACGACACGCGCGAGAATCTGGCGCGCGTGGACGACATCTGCCAGGAACTTACTCTGCAGATCAACAAGCTCGATCAGCAGGCCCAGGTGGCGATGCAATTCAGGGAATTGCAGGGCGATATGCAGCGCAAGCAGAACCTGCTATGGCTGCTGCGCAAGATGGAGGCCGATAACGAGGCGCAGCGCCATGCGCGCGAGATCGAGCGTGCGGTGAACGAGCTGGAAGCCGAGACCGCGCACCTGCGCGAAATCGAGACGCGCCTGGAGGCGGTGCGCAGCGCGCACTACCAGGCAGGCGACGCGCTCAGCACCGCGCAGGGCGGGCTCTACGCCGCCAACGCCGAAGTGCAACGCCTGGAAACCGAAATCCGCTACATCGGCGAAAGCCGCAGCCGCCTGGAAAACCAGATCGCGCAGCTCACCGCGCAAAGCGAGCAATGGCAGCAGCAGGCACGCGAATTGAACGATGCGCTCGCGATGTGGCAGGGGCGGCAGGGCGGTGCCGGACAAAGGCTGCAGCAGGCACGCGAGCAGGTGATGGCCGAGGCGGCCAAGCTGCCGCAAGCCGATCAGGCTTTCCGCGCGGAGCAGGCGCGGCTGGCCGAGGCGCGTGCCGCTCTGGCCCAGACCGAGCAGCTGCTGAAAATCGAGCAGACCCATATCAGCCATGCAGACAAGACCCTGCAGGGCCTGGGGTCGCGTGAGGAGCGCCTGATGGCCGAGCACGCGGGTCTGGCCAAACCGGATGCCGGCGCGACCGAGGAGCAGCAGCGCCTGGTCGCGGCGCTGTCCGAAGAACTGGCGCGCAAGGACGTCCAACTCGCCAGCCAACTCGAGCAGCTGCCGAGCCTTGAAAATGCGCGCCGGATGGCTCAGGACAAGCTCGATGCCGAGCAGCGGGAACAAGCCGGGCTCGAATCGCGCCTGGATACGCTGCGGCAGGTGCAGGACCAGGTTGAGAGCAACGCCCAGATCCACGAATGGCTGATCAAACACCGCCTGGAGTCGCTGCCCCGCCTGTGGCAGCAGGTGCGCGTACAGGCTGGATGGGAGACCGCGTTCGAGGCGGTGCTGCGCGAAAAGCTGCACGCGGTGGAAGTGGTGCAGCCCGAACTGTTGCAGCGCATGCTGGAAGACGCGCCGCCGGCGAAACTGAGCGTTTATGCCGCAACGGCGGCGCTGCCGGACGCGGCGCTGGAAGGCATGCGGCCTCTTGCCTCTCTGCTCGGGATTCACGACGAGGCCGTGCGCGGTGTAATGCAGGATTGGCTGCACGGGGTGTACGCTGTGGAGACCCCGGCGGACGCCGCGAACCGGCACGCGCTGCCGCCCGGCGTGATCCTGGTCAGCCGCGAGGGGCACCAGTTTTCGCGCAGCGCGGTCAGCTTCCATGCGCCGGACCCGGGGGACACCGGCATACTCGCGCGCCAGCGCGAAATTGAAGATTTGAGTATCCAGTTGCATCAGCGCGAAGAGACCTTGCGCCAGGCGCGCACTGATCAGCATGTGGTCGAGGCCGCGCTCGGCGGCCATAACCAGCGCCTGGCGACGCTGCGGCAGGAAACTGCTGCGCTGAAACAGCAGGTGCATGAGCAGCAGATGGAGGGCCTGAGGCTATCGCAGGGGCTGGAGCGGTTCCTGGAGCGCAGCCGGCAAATTCAATTGGAATTGGACGAAATCGAGCGCCTGCAGGAGAGCGAGCGCGCCAGCCTGGCGACGGCAGAGGCCAGCCTGGCCAGCCATCAGCAAGTCATGCAGGCAGCCGCAGCGCAGGTTCAGGCCGCAGAGCAGGCATACCAGTCGACCGAGGACGCCCTGAATGTGCAACGGCAGACGCTACAACGGGCCGAGCACGAAGAGCAGGAGTCAATTTTTTATGAGAAGGAATGTTCTTCTAAAATCAATGAAGTACACTCTGCACTTCAAGTTATACTAGAACAATCTGGCGCGGCGGCGCAACAGCTGGAGCAACTCAGGGCCGACTTGGCTGGACAGCGGGACGAGGATCTTAGGCAGGGTCTGCAGACCCAGCTCGAGCAAAGGGTGCAACGCGAGCAAGCCCTGGGCGCGGCCCGCGCGCACCAGGAGGAATTGGCGCACGAATTGCGTGCGGCCGAAGAGGAACGGCTCGCCTGCGAGCAGAAGCTGGAGCCGCTCAGAAGCCGCATCAACGAACTGCGCCTGAAAGAGCAGGCGGCGCGGCTGAACAAAGAACAATATGCCAACCAGCTGTTCGAGGCCGGTGCCGACGAAGAGACGCTTGCAAGCACGCTGGAAAAGGGCACGCGGCCCAACGCGCTGCAGGCCGAGATCAACCGGCTGGCGCAGGCCATCAACGATCTGGGCGCGGTGAACATGGCCGCCCTGGAGGAACTGCGGACGAGCCGCGAGCGCAAAGGCTTCCTCGACGCACAGGCGGCCGACCTCAATCTGGCACTGGAAACGCTGGACGCGGCGATCCGCCGCATCGATCGCGAAACGCGCGAGATGCTGCAGCAGACCTTCGACACCGTGAACGGGCATTTCGGCCAGTTGTTCCCCAGCCTGTTCGGCGGCGGCGAGGCGCGCCTGCTCATGACCGGCGAGGAAATTCTCGACGCCGGCGTGCAGGTTATCGCCCAGCCGCCGGGCAAAAAAACCTCCACCATCCACCTGCTTTCCGGCGGCGAGAAGGCGCTTACCGCGCTGGCGCTGGTGTTTTCCATGTTCCAACTCAATCCGGCGCCGTTCTGCCTGCTGGACGAAGTGGATGCGCCGCTGGATGACCCCAACACCGAGCGTTTCTGCGATCTCGTGAAGCGCATGTCGGCCGACACCCAGTTTCTCTACATCAGCCACAACAAGATCACCATGGAAATGGCGGCCCAGCTGGTGGGCGTCACCATGCAGGAGTCAGGCGTGTCGCGCGTGGTCGCCGTCGACATCGAGGAGGCGCTGCGGATGAAGGAGGAGTTAGCCGCATGAGCCCAGGAGCAGGGGCCGCCGTAGGGCGGAAGAAGGCCCCCGGCGCGAGCCTGGGATCTGACCCCGCAGGCGGCCAGAGGCGGCCGGCGTCCCCATGCGTCCGGACTCGGGTCGCATCCCCAGCATTCGGCTGTGGGCCCTGCTCCGCTTCGCCGGCCGCCCCGCGCAGCGGGGATGCAACCCGGGCGAATGCGGCAGGACGCCGACAGCGCGGTCTGTGCATTGCGCAATCTGGACGGGGGCGGCGCGCATGAGCGAGCTACAGCTTGGCCTGCTGGGCATCGGCGTCCTGGTGGTGATTGGGGTGTTGGTATATAACAAACTGCAGGAGACTAGACTCAAACGCCAGTCGGAAGAGGCGTTCGGTTCGCGCCACGACGACGTACTCCTCGGAGCCAAGTACGCGCCGCGGCGTTCCGGCGCCGCGAACGCGCGCATCGAACCGACCCTGTCGGAGGCGCCAGAGGAAGTCCGCAGCGCCGGTGCCATGCTCGATTCAGGCATCGATTTCATCGCCACGCTGCAAGCGAACAAGCCTGTCGCCGGGGAAGCGATTTCGATGGCGATCGTCGACAGCCCGGACCGCCCCGCCAAAGCAGCCAGCTGGGAAGGCTATAACCGGCAGGCGGCGGCGTGGGAGCCCTTGGCGGCCACCGGCGAATACGAGATGCTGCGTGCAGGATTGCAGCTGGTCGACCGCAAAGGTGCGGTGAACCAGGAGGACCTGTCCGACTTCAGCGCCATGGTGCAGGCGGTAGCTGAATCCATAGGCGCGGCTTGCACGCTGCCGGAGCCTGCTGCGGCGCTCGAGCGTGCGCAGCAGCTGGACGCACTGTGCGCGGACGTCGACGTGCAAATCGGCTTAAACCTGGTCGCGCGGGGCGGAGCGTTTGCCGGCACCAAAATCCGCAGTTTCGCCGAAGCTCAAGGACTCGCGCTGGAGCGCGACGGCAGATTTTGCCGCCGCAACGAAGCCGGTCTGGAGCTCTACGCGCTGTGCAATACCGAGGCGCCGGCGTTCTCCGCCGAGGGCATGAAGGGGCTCGCGACCAAGGGTCTGACTCTGCTGTTCGACGTCGCCAGGGTGCCGGGCGGTATCGCTGCGTTCGACCGCTACGTCGAATTCGTGCGCGCTTTGGCAGAAGCCTTGTCCGCCGGGATCGTCGATGACAATCGCCAGCCGCTGGACGAGGCCGGGCTGGGCAAGATCCGCAATCAGCTGCAGGCCCTATACGCCAGCATGGAGCAACAGGGAATCCCGGCAGGCAGCCCGCTGGCACTGCGCCTGTTTTCGTAATGGCGGTACCCCAGCCAGTTCAGGCGCGGGCGCGTAAGCTGCGCGCGGAAATCGAGCGACACAACCACCAATACTATGCGCTCGACCAGCCGCTGGTGAGCGACGCCGAGTACGACCGCATGTTTCGCGAACTGCAGCAACTCGAAAACGAGTATCCGGATCTCGCCAGCCCCGACTCACCGACCCAGCGTGTCGGCGGTGCGCCCCTGCCGCAATTCGAGCAGCTTACGCACCGTATCCCCATGCTTTCTCTCAACAATGCCTTTTCCGAGGAGGAGGTGACGGCTTTCGACAAGCGCGGAAGCGAGGGCCTCAAGACAAACAATATCGAATACCTGGCCGAACCGAAGTTCGACGGACTGGCCATCAGCCTGACCTATACGCGAGGAGTGTTCACGCAGGGTGCCACGCGCGGCGACGGCTATACCGGTGAGGACGTGAGCCCCAATCTGCGCACTATCAGGAGCATTCCTTTACGCTTGAAAGGCAAGGATGTTCCAGCGCTGGTCGAGGTCCGCGGCGAAGTGCTGATGTACCGGCGCGACTTCGATCGGATGAACCAGCGCCAGCGCGAGACTGGCGAGAAGGAATTCGTCAACCCGCGTAATGCCGCCGCGGGTAGTCTGCGCCAGCTCGATTCGCGCATCACCGCAAAAAGGCCCTTGCGCTTCTTCGCCTACGCCATCGGCGTGATCGAGGGTGCGACTGCGCCCGAAACCCACGCCGAACTGGAAAACTGGCTGGAGAGCCTGGGGCTGCCCGTCTGTTCGGAGCGGCGTGTGGTCATCGGTGCAAAGGGGCTGATGCAGTTCTACAGCAATATGGGCGCGCGCCGCGCTGAGTTGGCCTACGAAATCGACGGCGTAGTCTATAAAGTCAACAGCCTGGCCGCGCAGGAACGGCTGGGCTACGTCGCGCGCGCGCCGCGCTTCGCCATTGCGCACAAGTTCCCGGCCGAAGAGGCGACGACCGAGGTACTGGCGATCGAGGTGCAGGTCGGGCGCACGGGAGCCCTGACGCCGGTCGCCAGGTTGAATCCGGTGTTCGTCGGCGGGGTAACGGTTACCAACGCCACGTTGCACAACCTGGATCAGGTGCGCGCCAAGGACGTGCGCGCCGGCGACACCGTCATCGTGCGTCGCGCAGGTGACGTGATTCCTGAAGTCGTGCGCGTGCTGCCGGAGAAGCGCCCGCCTGGCGCGGTCGAGTTCCAGATGCCGGACAAGTGTCCGGAATGCGGATCCAAGGTCGAGCGCCTTGAAAGCGAAGCGGTTTATCGCTGCACCGGCGGACTGTTCTGCCCGGCACAGCGCAAACAGGCGTTATTGCACTTTGCCTCGCGCCGCGCGATGGACATAGAGGGCCTCGGAGAAAAGCTGGTTGACCAACTGGTCGAGGGCGGCATCGTGCATAACCCCGCCGGCCTGTATCGTCTGGGTGTCATCAAGCTGGCCGCGCTCGATCGCATGGCAGACAAATCGGCAGCCAACGTGATCGCCGCCATCGAAAAAAGCAAGCGGGCCCCGCTCGCGCGATTCATATTTGCGCTCGGCATCTATCATGTCGGCGAAGAAATCGCCAAAATCCTTGCGCGGCATTTCGGTTCCCTGGACAAGTTGCTGGATGCCGACTGGGATGCCTTAATGGCAGAGAAGGAACGCGTGCAGAAGGAAAACACGCGCCGCCGCAATAAGGACGAAACCTTGCTCGCCCCGGTTCTGCCCGGCGTCGGCCCGGAAATCATTCAGAGCATCGCCAATTTTCTGCGCCAGCCGCACAACCGCGAAGTGATCGAACAGTTGCGTGCAAGCGATGCGGTGAATGAAGCGGAAACATTGCCGTCGGCCGAGCCCGGAGGCAATCTTGCGGGCAAGACCTTCGTGCTCACCGGAACGCTGCCCGGTTTGAGCCGCGATGAAGCCAAGGCAATGATCGAGAATCAAGGCGGCAAGGTGAGCGGATCGGTATCGAGCAAAACCGACTACGTGGTGGCAGGGGCGGAGCCCGGCAGCAAGCTCGCCAAGGCGGAACAGCTTGGCATAAGGGTGCTGGATGAGGCAGGATTGCTGCAATTGCTCAAAGGAAACCAATGAAACGCGTGCGCAAATGTGTATTTCCGGTGGCGGGCATGGGCAGCCGTTTCCTGCCTGCGACCAAGGCGAGTCCAAAAGAAATGATGCCGGTCGTGGACAAGCCGCTGATCCAATACGCGGTGGAAGAAGCGGTGGCAGCGGGCATCATCGACATGATATTCATCACCGGCCGCAACAAGCGCAGCATCGAAGATCATTTCGACAAAGCTTACGAGGTGGAAGCCGAGCTCCTGGCGCGCGGCAAACTGGAACTGCTCGAATTGGTGCAGGGCATCATCCCCAAGCACATCAACTGCATCTATATCCGTCAGCCCGAGGCACTGGGCCTGGGACATGCGGTGTTATGTGCCGAGCCGGTGGTCAATGACGAGCCGTTCGCCGTGATCCTGGCCGATGACCTGATCGACGGCGAGCCGCCGGCGCTGCGGCAGATGGCACAGGTCTATGGGAAGCACGAATGCTCGGTGCTCGGTGTGGAGGAAGTGCCGCGTGAGAACACGCGCCAATACGGCATGGTCCAAACCGATGGTGAAGAACCGGGTGCGGTCCGTGCCATAGTGGAGAAACCCAGTCCTGAGGACGCCCCGTCCAATCTGGCCGTGGTCGGCCGCTATATTCTTAGCCCGCGGATCTTCCATCATCTGGCAACGGTGCAGGCGGGTGCCGGGGGGGAAATTCAACTGACCGACGGCATAGCGGCCCTGATGCTGGAAGAAAAGGTGCTGGCTTACCGCTTCAAGGGTGTGCGCTACGACTGCGGCTCCAAGCTGGGTTATCTGCAGGCCATGGTCGCGTACGGGAAGAAGCATCCAGAGGTCGGCGCCGAATTCACTGCGTACCTGAAGTCGATTTAGGCTGGGACGCACTTCACCGAATGGACCGAAGCGCACGCGCCTGGCAGATCCTGGAATCGGCGGAGCTGATCCACAGCGCGGCCGCCGTGGATGCCGCCATCACACGCGTCGCCGCGGAAGTAGCAGCGAAGCTGCGGGAGCAGTTTCCACTGGTGCTGTCGGTGATGGGCGGCGCGGTGGTGTTTACCGGCCGGGTCCTGCCGCTGCTGAACTTCCCGCTGGACTTCGACTATATCCACGCCTCGCGCTACGGCGCCGCGACCAGCGGCGGGACAGTCGACTGGAAAGTCGAACCCAAGGGCAATGTGGCTGACCGAGTGGTGCTGGTGCTCGACGATATCCTCGACATCGGCGACACCATGCTGGCCATACGCGAGCGCGTTCTCGGCCTGGGCGCGCGGGCGTTTTACAGCGCTGTGCTCACCGACAAGAACAAGACTGCGGTCAAACCCATCCGCGCCGATTTTGTCGGCCTGTCCGTGCCCGACCGATTCGTGTTCGGCTGCGGCATGGACGCGCATGGCGTATGGCGCAATCTGCCGGCAATCTATGCGCTGCGACAGGACTACGAGGGGTGAAGCACGGCCGTAGTGCGTCCTGCGTCCAGAGTGCGGCTCGCCGTGATAACATCGCCGCCGTCTCAATGTCGAAGTTACGCCTCCCGCCTTTGTCCTCAGTCATCGAATGTTAGCCAT
>DAIDTN010000144.1 GCA_027457185.1 Burkholderiales bacterium
CGGCCCACGATAACGGATCAACTTCGGTGAGTACTGGCTGGTTGCCGACTCGGGCCGCCCCCGACCGATCAACAACGTGATCGAGCCTTTGCTGTTGTTTGCGCGAAGCATACCGACCAGCCTGCGCGCTATTCAGTGACAAGCGAGGAACCACTCCAAACCCTCATCCAATAAAGGAATTTGGCAGATGAGGGCTGGTCCGCACATGTCGCGCACGATGGTCAATGTTGACTGCGCGGCGACACTTGCGCATAGCTCGGCCCGATTTGCTGCGCTTACGCCCGATCGAGCGCATAGCGCCCGGAACCGTGCGCGAACACCGTGAGCAAACCGCCGAGGATCGCAACATTCTTCATGAAATGAATCTGTGCGTTCATGGCCTGATCGGCCGGAACGGCCCAATAAGCGTGAAAGATGACTGTGGCGGGAACCGTGAACACGATCAGCGCGAGCGCCGCCCAGCGCGCCTTCCAGCCGACGAGCAGCATCGTGCCGCCGATAAGTTCGACCAGGAGCGCGGGCCAGATCAGCAACTCCGGCGCCGGCACGCCGAAGGCCTTCATGTAGCCGATGTTGCCGTCCAGGTGCGCGAGTTTGCCGTAACCGGACCACAGAAAAAGTGCGGCCAGGCCGACACGGCCAAGCGCGGATGCCCAATCGGCTAGGGCGGGCGCCGCCGCTTCCCGAGTATTCGATTGCATGGTACCCGGCCGTTGAAGCGTGGCTGACGATAGTTGACTCATGATCTGATCCTTTCTCAATAGATATAAATGGGTGGTGAGTCGCTGATCCACTGTCGGCGGATGCCGGTCGATGCAACCTTCATGTGCGGCCTCCGTGGCGTGGATCGGATCTGTGCCGGAACCATTCCGGCAGCGGACGGACGCATTTAATCAGTTGCGATTAGGTAAATAAACCAGCAAACTGTCAATTCACTATTCACTTAAATCAAACAGACCTGACCATCGAATGACTATCGACATCGTGACGGGCATGCGGGTATTCACCGCCGTAGTGGATGCCGGCAGCTTTGCCGGCGCAGCGGACAAACTCGATCTGTCGCGGGGCATGGCTACACGCTACGTGGCGCAGCTCGAAGCGCATCTGGGCGTGCGGCTGCTCAATCGGACCACACGCAAGCTCTCGCTCACCGAGGCGGGCAGCGACTATTGCCAGCGCGCCACCCAGGTGCTCGCGATGGTCGAGGAAGCCGAAACCTCAGTGGCGCAGGAGGCCTCGATTCCGCGCGGGACGCTGCGGGTGACCTGTTCCCAGGCCTTCGGCGTGCGCCATCTGGGCTGGGCGATCACGGAATACTTGCAGCGCTATCCTGGCATTCAGGTCGATGTGACGCTGAACGACCGCGTGGTGGATCTGGTCGAGGAAGGATTTGATCTAGCGGTACGCGTCGCGACGCGAATCGACCCGGGACTGGTCGCGCGCAAGCTCACGCGCGCTCGCGTTGTGGCTTGTGCCTCACCGGGTTACCTGAAAAAACAGGGCGCGCCAAAATCGCCCGAGGAACTCGCGCGCCACAATTGCCTTGCCTACGCCTATTCGAGCCTGCAGAACGAGTGGCGCTTCAGGCGCAAAGGCGTGGTGCGGAAGGTGCGGGTGTCGGGAAACCTGCGCGGCAATAACGGCGACATCCTGAGCACTGCCGCCATCGAAGGCCTGGGCGTGGTTCTGCACCCCACCTTCCTCGTGTACGAAGCGCTGCGGGAAAAGAAACTGGTGCGCATTCTCCCGGACTGGGAGATCGACGACCTCACCGTGTTTGCGGTTTATCCCAATCGAAAGTTCCTGCCGCCCAAGGTGCGCAGCTTCATCGATTTCCTCGCCGCGCGCTTCGGTCCGGAGCCGTACTGGGATTTCGACTGGAAGCAGCCCTACAATGGTCATCATGTTTGAGATTGTCACAGCATAGTGCGGCAAGCCGTTCAAATGTCGCCGCCACGATCGGCACGGCGTGCGCCGTGGAGCGCGGCGCGCGCAAACCATCCAATTCCCGCCCACCGCCGGGACAAGGTCGTGGCGGTGGCGCTGTTCATTTTGCTTGCGCTGATTGCGGTGCAGTGCGTGCGCTTGGGCGCGGCCGGTCGTTACGTTCAATTGGCACAGGGCGAGCTTGACCGTTGGAATCCCGCATCGCGACCGCCGCGCCCGGCGGAAGTCCGGCTTGCGGAAAAATATTTCCTCGACAGCCTCGGCTACGCCTCCGACGATCCCTGGGCGCATGAAGGCCTGGGCACGCTGGACCTGGCAAGAATGCGCGCATCCGGTATCCCGCGCGAGGCGCTGACGTTCACCCAGGACGCGCGTGTGCGCTTTCGCCAGGCTCTGCTGCAGCGGCCGACCTCACCCTTCCTGTGGGCGAACCTCGCTTTGACCAAGCTCTACCTCAACCAAATCGACGGCGAGCTGTTCTCGGCGCTGCGGCAGGCCGAAGCGCTGGGTCCGTGGGAACCGACCGTGCAGCAGACGACCCTGTTCGTCGGGCTTGCCGTCTGGCGGGACCTCGATCCCGACTTGCGCCTGGCGCTGGCGCAGACGATCGAACGCGGCGCATTGCGCAATCCCCGGCAGATGTTCGATATCGTGAAGGGTTACCGGCGATTTGACCTCGTTTGTGCTATAGAGGAGTATCAACGAATTGCCGGACCCGATTGCACAAAAGCTGCCGCGACCGCCAGGGCTGGCGATACGATGGGACAAGGATTGCGCCGATGATTGCTCGAAGAAATGTGCATCGCAGTGTAAGCGCGTTTGCGGCGTGCTGCGCGCTGCTCGCCCTTGCGCTATTTTCGTCCGCGCCCGACGCTTCCGCGGCGAATGCGGGCGACCAGGGCGGCTACGTGCACGAAGAGTCCGGCTTGGTTTCCATCACACGCGTGGCCGCCAAAGCGCTGCCGGCCAAGACCGGGGATGTGTTCGGATCCGATACGGTGTTTCGCACCGGTCCCAAGGCAAAGATGATCCTGAAATTCGCCGACGGCCAAGTTGTGTTGCTGGGAGCGAATTCGGCCGTGCGCGTCGGCCGCTACCACTACTCTGCGGACAATCCCGGGCAAAACCGCTCGACCATAGAGTTGATGAGCGGCAAGATGCGCTTCGTGTCCGGCCTCATTGGCGCGGCCAATCCCGAAGGGCTGCGCATTTTTGCCGGAAACTCCTCCATCGACGTTCTGAGTCCGGCAGGCGCCGACTTCACCCTGGCAATCAAGCCCGATCCGCAGGAGGTCGGCGCGGCAGTGGTTGCGCTGGGCGAGATATCCGTGCGCACGCCCTACGGCCCGATCAGCGAGGTCGACGCGGGCCAGTACGCTCCATGGCAGCCCGGGCGCAATCCGCCGCCGCCGATGCCTTTTGCGGCGGCACCCGCCGTGGTCCAGGCCAGCATCGCGGGGCTGTGGGAAACGGTGCTGCCGGCCAACACACCGGTAGAGATCGAGTCCGCGGCACGAAGTGCAGGGACCATCGCCGCATCCAGACGGACGCAGGCTGGCGCGAACACCGATACCCGCCTGGCCGGATTTGTGCAAGCGGTGTCAAGCGAGGTGTCCATGCATACCGCGGACAAGGAAAAGGTGGCGGCAAAAGTAGGGACCACCTTCGCCGCGGGCACGACGTTCAATACCGGTGCCGATGGACGCGTCGTGCTCAAGTTCGCGGACGGGCAGCTGGTGGTGCTGGGTCCGGCCTCGGTTCTCGCCGTCGATCAATATCAATTCGATCCTAGCGACGTCAAGGCAAGCAGCTCGGCGATCGACCTCGTGAACGGCGCCATGCGCGTAGTCTCCGGCGACATCCAGGCACAGAATCCGGCGGGGGTAAGCATTTCTGCGGGAGCATCCATCGTCGATGTGCTGAATACCGGCCCCGCCGACTTCACCGTGGCAATCACGACCGGCAAGCAGGAGGTCGGCGTTGCGCGCGTCGCCCTCGGCGAGATTTCGGTGCATACGCCCTACGGCCCGATAGATAAGATCCCGACAGACCAATCGAATCTATGGGGGCCCGGCACTACGCCTGCCACCCCGATACCGGCGGCGACGGCGCTTGCCGTGGTTCAGGCGGCAGCGGCGTTGCAGTTGTCGGGACTGCCGGACAACACGCCGGTGGCGGTCGCGCCGGCGGCCAGCGCTGCCGCTGCGCAAGCGGCAGCGAAGCAGGCGCAGGCTGCCGCAAACGCCGATCCGCAGGACGCGCAGTTGCGAGCCGCGGCGCAGGCTGCCACCGAGTTAGCCGATTTGGCAACCCAGACTGCGACCGCCGCGGCGCAGGCCGTTGCCGCCACGGAATTTGCGAGCGCGCGGGCGAGCTTGCCGGCATCCGCGGCGGGCCCGGCGCTGGCGCAGGTGCAGGCACCAGCCGCGCCGGTACCGCCCGCCCTTGCACCGCTAGTGCCCACTACGACGCCGGGCGCCGGGGGCGCCTGCACCGGCAGTCCGTGCTGAGCGCGCGGCATCGCCACGCCAGGCCCGGTAGCGCGAGTTCCCGGGCCTGTTCATTTGAATGGTGAGCGCGCGCGCAAAACCGGACAGCAGCGCCTGGATCTTTGTTCCGTATCTGGCACTGATCGTCTGGGCTCCGATCCCGCTGGGCAGCAACCGCGCCTGGGCGTGGGCGCTCCTTGCGCTGTGGGTATTGCTGCTTGCGCTGGGGTGGCTGGCGGGCTTCATCCTCGGCAGGCGCGCCTACCCCGCAATCCTGCGCGAAGCATGGCCGATGCTTCTGTGCGGATTCCTGTGGCTGGGCTACGTCTGGCTGCAGCTGCTTCCGCTGCCGATCGGTATCCTGAAATTTCTGTCGCCGCAGGCAGCCCGCTTGCACATCGCGGCGGCCGCACCCGCCGCGCTGGGCGCGGCACCGCTGACGCTCGATGCTTACGCCACGATGGAGGCCGCATGCAAGAGCACGGCCTATGTCGTGTTTTTTGCGTTGAGCCTGATTCTCCTGAACGAGCGCAAGCGGATTCGCTACGCCGCCTATGCGCTGGTTGCATCCGGGGTGTCGCAAGCCTTGTACGGCGCACTGATCGCTCTGCAAAACCCCGGACAACCGGCGTCCGGCACCTTCGTCAATCGCAACCACTATGCCGCCTATCTCACGATGTGCCTGTCGGTCGGGATCGGCGTGCTCATCGCGAGCCTCTCCGGCGAGAAGCACCGCTCCTGGGGACTTTTTTTTCGAAGCCTGATGCAATGGATCATCTCGCCGAAGATGGCGCTGCGGCTCGGCCTCGTGGTCATGGTGATCGCGCTGGTGCTCACGCGCTCGCGCATGGGGAACAGCTCCTTTTTCATCAGCCTGCTCGCCACCGGGGTGATCGGCCTGCTGCTGGCGCAGCGGGCGACCAGATCCATGGTCATCCTCCTGGTCAGCCTCGTTGCCATCGACGTGTTTATCGTCGGCACCTATTTCGGGACGCAACGCGTGATCGAGAGGATTGCGCAAACCAACGTGGAAACCGAGGACCGCGGCGCGGTCGCCGGCTACGCGCTCGCTATGTGGAAGGATTACCCGGTGTTCGGATCGGGCCTGGGTTCGTTCCCGCTGGTGTTTCCGCGCTATAGCGCGGCCGGGACGGCGGTGTCCTATACGCATGCGCACGACGACTACGTGGAGTTCGCCGCCGAGGTCGGCGTCCTGGGACTGTCGCTGCTCGGGCTGATGGTGCTGATGTCGTTCGCGGCGGCGCTGCGCGCCCAGTACCTGCGCCGCGATCCGCTCATGCGCGGCCTGTCCTTCGCCGCCATGATGGGCATTCTCGCGCTGATGATCCACAGTGCCGTCGACTTCAATCTGCAGATACCGGCGAACGCGCTGACATTCATGCTGCTGCTCGCGTTTGCCTGGATATCGCGCTATCACGAGAGTATTCCGTGAACTAGTTCACATGAAATTCACAACTATTTTACGATTGTTAAGTCCTTGAAGTGATAGGATCAATTACAGGTTTAGCGGGATCGAAACATCGAATGAAACGGAAAGCGCAACGGTTTTTCCTGACAGCGTTCATCGCTGCCATGGGAGCCCTTTTGTCGGCGGAATTTGCTCCAGTGCTGGCGCAGGCGAATGCGCCGGGGACGAACCGGAGCGCGCCCCAGGATTGGAGCAACAATCATCTGCTCTACCCGAATCCTGATACCCGGGAAGAAGCAGCCGGGAAAGGCACGCTCGCCCTCGCGCGCTGGAAGCAAAAATACAAAGATCCCCGCTTCGCCCTGCAGGTCGCGAGGAAAACGCGTTTCGTGCAGGCCACCGGACCACGCCCGTTCTCGGGGCAGCAGTTGCTATGGGCCGCCAGACACAGAAGAGGTCCGCCGCCCGCCGGGCCGGCCATACACCGCGACTGGAGCAACGTCCTGGGCGGAGCGAACGCCGGCGTCGGCAAACCGGGCGTTTTCCCGGCGAAGTTCCAGTTTGACATCAATGCGGCACCGAGCTGCACCAACGATTTCGTGGTCTACACCACGGCGGCGTCGGGAGCCACGGACGTCGCGGGCGTGTTGGCGAGCCGGACCGGTAGTTTCACGGCCAAGCCGACTAACGGGCAAACCGTCACCATTGCCAACGGCACTACCCGAAAAATCGTCCTGACCGCCAGCACAAGTCTGAACACCGGGACCAATTTCCTGGTCGGGGCGACGACCAGCATCACCGCCGCCAACCTGGCGAGCGCGATTGACCGCAACGGCAATAAGGTAGGCGTGACGGCGACGAGCGCAGCGGCCGTCGTTACAGTCAAGGCGATCGCGCACGGGGCCAGCGGAAACAGCGTCACCCTCGCGA
>DAIDTN010000145.1 GCA_027457185.1 Burkholderiales bacterium
GTGCAGCGCGAAGAAGCGGTTGAGCGTCGCGTCCGAAATGACGTAGTCGCCGCGGATCCAGAGCGAGATGTCGGGTCCGACGAAGGGGATCGCGGAAAACAGATTGATGATCACCTGCGCGCCCCAGTAGGACATCTGCCCCCAGGGCAGAAGATAGCCGAAAAAGGCCTCGGCCATGAGGGACAGATAGATCAGCATGCCGAAGATCCACAGCAGCTCGCGCGGTTTGCGGTGAGAGCCGTACAGGACCGAGCGGAACATGTGCAGATAGACGCAGATGAAGAAGGCCGATGCGCCAGTCGAATGCATGTAGCGGATGATCCATCCGCCCGGCACTTCGCGCATGATGTATTCCACCGAGCCGAACGCGAGGCTCGCATCCGGCTTGTAGTTCATGGTGAGGAATATGCCGGTCACGATCTGAATCACCAGCACCAGCATGGCGAGGGAGCCGAAGTAGTACCAGAAGTTGAAGTTCTTCGGCGCGTAGTACTCGGCCAGATGCGCCTTCCACGTCGATATCAGCGGAAAGCGCTGGTCTACCCAGGTGAGCGCGTCGTCGAGCGCAACGGATCCGGTACCGGTAACGGGGGGTTTTTCTGCGGCAGCCATGCGTCATGCCCCTTTCGTGTCGTCGCCGATGAGAAGACGCGTATCCGACAGATACGTGTATTTCGGCACTTCGAGGTTGATCGGCGCCGGCGAACCTTTGTAGACGCGCCCGGCAAGGTCGAATCTGGATCCGTGACAGGGACACAGCCAGCCCCCCTCCCAGCCGGCGCCCATTTGCGCCTTGTTCCCCATCGGCTCGGCCTCGGGCGAGCAGCCCAGGTGGGTGCAGATACCCACCAGCACCAGTATGTCCGGCTTGATCGAGCGGTATTCGTTTTTCGCGTACTCCGGCTGCTGCGGCACGTCGGAATGGGGATCGGACACCAGATTGTCGACCTTCGCCAGCCCGTCGAGCATTGCCTTGGTGCGGCGTACAATCCAGACCGGCTTCGAGCGCCATTCCACCGTCATGATCTGGCCCGGCTCGAGTGTGCTGATGTCGGCCACTACCGGCGCGCCGCCGGCCTTCGCGCGTTCGGATGGCAGCCAGCTGGCAGCGAACGGCACGGCTGCCGCCACGCCAGCGACGCCGCCCGCAGCGCAGGTGCCGATCACCAGGTTGCGCCGTGCCTTGTTGACTTTCTTGACGTCACTCATCGATGGTTCCTCGATTTACAAAACAAAGTTTCAGTGAAGGCTAATGCGCGAAGCGCGTTATGCCGGAACTAAAATTCTGCGGCACGCAAAAGCTGGCGATTATACCTGAAAGCACGAGATTTATTAAAGTTTTTTAGGCTAACGCCATGAAATAGATAAACAAATCAACCCAAGCTCATCCCGGCGGGGAAGCGCGATTCCTGCCGCAGCGCAAATATCGTCGAACCGGCGCTACACGCAGCTGCGCCCTTTCGTCTGCAGCGCATTTGGGCAATAATCGGGGACCGGGAGAGTTCCGACGGGCCGTCCATGTAAGGGTTCAGTTCCTCGCGCTGCGTTGCGCCATCCATCGCATCGGCCAGCCGGGATCGCACCTGCGCATGCGCCGGCACTAGATCTGCCCTGCACCACGAACCACGAGCAACGAACTTCAAGGACACGCACGCGATGTACCGACTTTGGCTGACTTTTGCGCAGACGGCCACGATCTGCCTCGCGGCCCTGTTCGTGGTTGCCACTCTCAAGCCCGAATGGTTGCCGGCCAAGTCCGCCGTTCCGGTCGCAGTGAAGCAGGCGCCGCTTCCTGCCGCGGCCGATGTGCGCAATAAGGTCGTTTCCTACAGCGACGCGGTGCGCAAGGCGGCTCCGGCTGTGGTGAGCATTTTCACCAGCAAGGAAGTGAAACGGCAACGCAACCCGTTCATGAACGACCCCTTGTTCCGCCGCTTCTTCGGCGATCGTTTCGAAGACGAGTCGCAGCGCGCCTTCAGCCTGGGCTCGGGCGTGATCATCAGCCCCGACGGTTATATTCTGACCAACCAGCACGTGGTCGAGGCCGCCGACGAAATCGAGGTGGCGCTCTCCGACGGCAAGAAACTTGCGGCCAAGGTGGTGGGCAGCGATCCCGAAACCGACCTCGCGGTGTTGCATGTCGACGCGCAGAACCTGCCGCCCATCACGCTGGGTCGGGCGGAAAATCTTAGAGTGGGCGACGTGGTGCTGGCCATCGGCAACCCGCTGGGCGTCGGCCAGACCGTGACCATGGGCATCATTTCGGCGCTGCACCGGACCGGCCTGCGCATCAACACGTTCGAGAATTTTATCCAGACCGATGCGGCGATCAACCAGGGTAATTCCGGCGGTGCGCTGATCGACGCGTCCGGGAATCTGGTCGGCATCAACACCGCAATACTGTCGCAATCGGGCGGCTCCATCGGCATCGGTTTCGCCATTCCGGTTTCAACCGCCAAACAGGTAATGGATCAGTTGATCGCAACCGGCGCCGTGACGCGCGGCTGGGTCGGCGTGGAATTGCAGGAAATCACGCCGGAACTGGCCGATTCCTTCAAGCTCGGCACCACAAGCGGCGTGCTCGTCGCCGGGGTGCAGCGCGGCAGCCCCGCCGACCGCGCCGGCGTCAAACCCGGGGACATCGTACTGACGGTGGACGGCAAGCCAGTGCGCGACCCCGATTCCATGCGCGGCCTGATCGTCGCACTGGCCCCGGGCCAGCAGATCAGGCTCAAGCTCAAGCGCGGCCAGGGCGAACTGGAGCTGCCGGTGCAGGTAGGCAAACGACCCAAGATGCAACCCGCGCTCGAATAGCAGGAACTCACAAGACGAGAGGCGAACGCGCAATCTGCGCCTCCGCGGCGATCGTGCAATCCCTCAGGCGCCGAGAAACTCTTCCACCAATCCGATCTGCCCCGGCACGTTGAGCGCAGGCGCATGGCCACAGCCGGCAATCTCCACCACGCGCGCGCGCGGGCCGCGGCTGCGCATCGCCTGCGCCGTTTCGCCGAGCAGCAAATCCGAATTCGCGCCACGCAGGCACAGCACCGGAATGTCGAGCGCGTCGTACTCGGGCCACAGATCGTAGTCGTGCGGGAAATTGACGAACTGGCGCACCATGTTCGGATCATAGTGCGGCGTGACGCGGCCGTCGGGCAGGCGCCTCACCGAGGTCTCGGTGAACTTGACCCACTCGCTCCCGGACAGCATCCCGTAAGGCGCATACACCTTGCGGAAATAGGCTTCCAGCTCGCTTACGCGGGCAAACGCCGCCGGATTGCCGGCATAGTTCCTGATGCGCTCGATTGCCGCGTCAGCCAGTTGCGGGCCGTTGTCGTTCAGCACCAGTTTGTCGATGCGGCCGGCGAGCGCGCCGTCCTTGCGGCTCGCAAGCTTGATGCCTATCGCCCCGCCCATCGAGGTGCCGACCCAGTGCATGCGCCCTACGCCGAGCGCGTCGCAGAACGCCGCGGCGAGGCGCGCATAGAACGCAAGACAGTACTCCGCGTCGGGCTGCGGGCTCCACTGCGACAACCCGCGGCCGATGGTGTCCGGGCAGATGACGCGGAAGCGCGGCGCGAGCGACGCGGCGAGATCGTCGAAATCGCGACCGGTGCGCGCCAGGCCATGCCACATGACAACGGTCGCGGCGTTGCCATGACCCCAGTCGGTGTAATGCAGCTCGCGCTCGAGCACCGTGATGTAACGCGAAGTCATGTTCATTGTCTGCCCCTCAGTTTGCCGACGATGCCCGCGGGAAAGCGGTACACGCTGAGGATGAACAGGATCCCCAGCCACAGCAGCCAGCGGTCCGGGTGCACCAGGTCGGGCAACAGCGGTATTCCGGCGGCCGCATCGCTGGCGAGTTTCATCAGGTCCTGCAGGTAGGTTTGCGCGATGACGAACAGCGTCGCGCCGACCACTGCGCCATACATGGTTCCCATGCCGCCGATCACCACCATCAGCAGGATGTCGATCATGATGTCGAACGACAGCGTGGTGTCGGGTCCGGCGTAGCGCAGCCAAAGCGCATACAGTATGCCGGCGGCGCTGGCCGCGAGCGCGGCCACACAGTTGGCGACGCTGCGATAGATCACGCTGCGGTAACCGATCGCCTCGGCGCGAAAATCGTTCTCGCGGATCGCCTGCAGCACGCGCCCGAAGGGCGAGTTCACCACCCTCAGCAGCGCCAGGAACAGTGCCGCCGCCGTGAAGAAGACGATGTAATAGGACACGATTCTGCCGTTGATCTCTACGCCGAACAGCGGTGCCTCAAGCAGCTTCGTGCCCGGCAGCAACAGTTGCGGCAGCTTATAGGTGAGCCCGTCCTCGCCCCCGGTGAAGCCGGACAGCTGCGAGGCGAGGATGGCGAAAAACGAGGCCACCGCAAGCGTAATCATGGCGAAAAATATCGTCTTCACCCGCAGCGACAGCATGCCGATCAGCAGTGACAGCAGCGCCGAGCAGGCGAGCGCGACGAGGCTGCCAAGGACAAGGCTGCCCCAGGTGGGTCCCAGCCTGGTCGCGGCGATGGCAATGCCGTAGGCGCCGATGCCGAAGAACATGGTGTGCGCGAACGAGACGATGCCGGTGTAGCCGAGCAGCAGGTCATAGCTCGCCACCAGCAGAATGAACACGCACACCTTGGCCGCGACGTCGAGCGAGCGCGTCCCCGGGAACGCAAACGGCGCGAACGCGAGGCCGGCGAGGATCAGCAGCAGCAGGGTCGCGAGCATGCGGCTGCGCGGGTAATCGCCGGAGAGTAGCCGCCGGGTCAAGGCTACCTCTTCGCCACCGGATACAGACCCTGCGGCCGCCACAGCAGGATCAGCACCATCAGCAGGATGTTGGAGCCGAGCGCGATCTTGGGCGCGAGGAAACCGACGTAGTTCGCCATCAGGCCCACCAGCAGCGAGCCGATGAAGCAGCCGCCGACCGAGCCCAGGCCGCCGATGATGATGACGATGAATATCAGGATCATCACGTGCATACCCATGGCCGAGGTGACCGTTTCCTGGTACAGCGCCCACATTACCCCGCCCAGCCCGGCCAGCGCCGAACCCGCGGCGAATACGCCGATGAACACGCGGCGGATGCGGTAGCCGAGCGACTCCACCATCTCGCTGTCCTCGACGCCGGCGCGGATCAGCAGGCCGACGCGGGTGCGGTTGAGCACGAGGAACATGGCGGCGAATACCGCCAGCCCGACCAGGACCGCGAGCACCCGGTATTTCTCGATGACGATGTCACCGAAAATGAAACTGCCGCGCAGCGTCACCGGCTTGGGCAGCGCGATCATGTCCGGGCCCCAGATTGCGAGAATCAACTGCTCCGCCACGATCAAGCCGCCCATGGTGATCAGGATCTGCTTCAGGTGCTGGCCGTATACCGGCTTGATGATCACGCGCTCGAAGGCGAGACCGATGGCCCCGGTCACCGCCATCGCGGCAAGGACCGCCAGCAGCATCGCCGCGAGATTCATCCACAGGCTGTCCGCCCGGGTCCATCCGGCGAGCGGGAGCAGCACGCTGGTGGCGACGAAGGCGCCGATGGTGATGAAAGCGCCATGGGCGAAGTTCATTACGTCCATCAGGCCGAACACCAGGGTCAGCCCCGACGCCATGATGAATATCATCATCCCCATGGCGAGGCCGGCTACGGTGAGCGTGACCCACGTCGGCAGGCTCGGGATCAGGGGCAGCGCCACCAGCGCGATCACCGGGATCAGCGCGAGCGGACTCTTGTCGAGGACCGCACCGGGCAGTTCGTCTTTTTCCGGACTCATTGATGCGCATCCAGGGACAGACCGAGCAGTCTGTACTGCAGCGCCTCGTTCCCGGCCAGTTCGCCCATGTTGCCGCTATGCACGATGCGGCCGGAATCCATGACCGCAACCGTATCGCCGAGAGACCGCGCGAAATTGAAATTCTGTTCCACCAGAAGAATGGTGGTGTCGGTACGCTTCAATTCGCGAAATGCCTCCACCATATGGGCGATGATCGCTGGCGCCAGTCCCTTGGTCGGTTCGTCTACCAGCAGCAGCTTTCTCGGCTCGATCATGGCGCGCGCGATCGCGAGCATCTGTTTTTGTCCACCCGACAGGTGGCCGGCCGGCAGATGCCAGAATTTTTTCAACGCCGGAAAAAGCCCGAACATCCAGTCCAGGCGCTTCTCGTCGATCGGCCCGTCGCGCGCGGCCAAGGTCAGGTTCTCGCGTACCGTGAGGCCGGCGAAAATGCCCATGGACTCGGGCACGTAGCCGATGCCGAGCTGCGCCACTGCCGGCGTCGAACGGCCGGCGATGTCGGCGCCGTCGAAGTCGATGCGCCCGGCGGAAGCTTTCCACAATCCCATGATGGTGCGCAGGCAGGTGGTCTTGCCGGCGCCGTTCCTGCCCAGCAGCATGGTGAACCCGCCCTGCGGCACGACGAAATCGACGCCTTGCAGGATATGGTAATGGCCGATGCGCGTATTGACGCCGCTGAGCGCGAGCAGATTACTCATGTCCGGCGAGGCCCAGATACGCCTGCTGCACGATGGGCGAAGCGATCACCGTGGCCGGCTCGCCATCCGCGACGAGTTCGCCCTGGTGCAGCACGATGATGCGGTCGGCCAGCGAGCTGACCACGTCCATTTTGTGCTCGACCAGCAGGATAGTCTTGTCGCCCTGGCTCTTGATCTCGTGGATCAGTTCCAGGATCACCGGAACCTCGTCCACGCTCATGCCGGCAGTGGGCTCGTCGAACATGAACAGATCGGGATCGAGCGCGAGCAGGATTGCGAGCTCGAGCTTCCTCTGGTCGCCATGGGCCAGCGCCGAGGCGAGGGTGTCGCGCCGCTCGGTGAGTTTGACGCGGTGCAGATAATGTTCGGCGCGTTCGATCAGTTCGACGTGGCCGGACCACACCGAGAACAGGTTCAGGCCCATGCCGGCGTGCGACTGCACCGCCAGGCGCACGTTTTCGAGCACCGAGAGCTGCGGAAACAGGTTGGTGAGCTGGAACGCCCGCCCGATGCCGCGCCGGGTGCGCTGCGACGCCGGCAGGGCGGTGATGTCCTCACCGTAGAGCGTGACACGGCCGCCTGTCGGCCGCAACTGGCCGGAAATCAGGTTGAAGTACGTCGTCTTGCCGGCGCCATTGGGACCGACGATGGCGGTGAGCGTGTCGGGACGAAACGCGCAGGACACCTGGTTGACCGCGACATGGCCGCCAAAGCGGATTGTGAGCCCGTGCGTCTCGAGTACCGGATGTTCGCCGGAACGCGGTTCGGACATGGATGATTTTCGCTGACAAAAATTGTCCGCGGAATGAACGGCGCTTGCGTCCGTTCCATCCCGCGGAGTTAAACCGGCGCGGCAGCGTCCGGCTTTAACGCTTGTTCTGGATCGGGATGGACATCTCGGAGGCCGGGATCACGCGCACCAGTTGCAGCAGATCCCACTCGTTCTTCTGGTCTTTCAATTTTTTGATGCGAAATTGATACATGTCCTGCATCGCCTGATGGTCTTCCTTGCGGAAGGTCATCATGCCTTTGGGCGTCTCGAACGACATACCCTCCATGGCGGCGATGAGCTTTTCGGTGTCGGTGCTGCCCGCCTTTTTGATTCCATCGACCACCGCCATCGCCGCGGCGAATCCGCCCGCTGTAAAGAAATCGGGAGGCTGGCCGTAGCGTTTTTCGTGCTCCTTCACCAGCCAGTCGTTCATCTTGTTCTTGGGGAAGCCGTAGTAGTAGTAAATCGCGCCCTCCACTCCGGCATAGTTCTTCCAGGTCTTCATCACCGGCAGGATGTTGCCCCCCGGCGCGACTTCGATCCCATAGCGCCCCGGGTCCATTCCCATGATTTTCACCATCGGATGGGGACCGGCCCAAATGATCGCGAGCACCTTGCGCCCGGGCTTGTCCTTCAGCGCCTCGAAAATGCGCTCCACGGGAGCGGTGAAGTCGGTGGTGGTGGCCGGCGCGTATTCCTCGTGGATGATCTTCGCCTTCGGATTGGCCTTGGCAAGGGCCTCCTTGAACGCCTTGACCCCGTCACGGCCGAAGGCGTAGTCCTGCGCCAAAGTTGCAATCGTGACCTCGCCCTTCAGCGTCGCCGCAGCGGCTACCGCATCCTGGGTCGAATTGCGGGAGGTGCGGAAAATGTACCGATTCCACTTGTCGCCCGTGATCGAGTCGGCCACCGCCGGTTCGACCACCAGCAGCTTCTTGTATTCTTCGGCCACCGGCAGCATGGCCAAAGCGACGCCAGAGTTGACCGGGCCGACCGCGATATCGACCTTGTCGTCGCCGTAGGCGGCGGCGAGTTGCGCCTTGCCCACGTCCGGTTTGTTCTGGGTATCCTTGTCGATTACCACGATTTTGCGCCCGAGCACCTCCATCTTGCCGCCGGTGGCATACTCCAGCCCCATGGCAAAGCCGATGCTCGACTGCTTGGCGTAAGCCTCCAGCGGTCCGGTTTTGTCGTACACGTGGGCAATCTTGATATCCTGCGCTGAAGCAAAGCTCGCGCATAGTCCCAGCGCGAGACCGGCGATGATTGATTGTCTGATCTGCATGATTTCTCCCCTTTATCGTCTGTCGTCTGAATCCTGAAAACCCGACTGTCGGAAAACGCTCCGTTCACGGCGCCATGCCGGCGGAACCGATCGCTATCGTGTTCGCATTAATGTCCTCTTTCACCCCCCGAAAGGGTAGAAAATGCGGAATATGGCCAAACGCCGCCTGCCCACGCCCCCGCTGACCAAGCTGGCACCGCCCTCGAGCGAGGCCTTGCTGCTCGCGCGGCCGGAAGTGCTGGCGAGATTCTGCAATCTGCGCACAAACAAGCTGGCGCTGGTCACCGCTCCCAGCGGCTCGGGCAAATCGACCCTGATGTCGCAAGGCTATGTGGCGCTCGTGGCCCAGGGCATGGACGTGTGCTGGCTGTCTCTGGACGCTTCGGACAACGACGTGCAGCGCTTCTGCTCCAGTCTGATCGCGGCGGTGCAGCGCGCTCGCCCCGCGGTCGGCAGTGAAGCCTGCGAGATGATGCGCTCGGCGGCGCGCGTGCCGCTGCAGGAAGTGATGGCGAGCCTGATCAACGACCTCACCATCAGCGCGGCCCCGCTGGCGATCTTCCTCGACGATTTCCAGGAGATCAGCGATAGCGCAGTGCAATCGGCGGTGAGCTATCTGCTGCAGTATTCGGCCGCCAGCATCCATTTCGCGATCGCCAGCCAGACCCAGCCACCGCTGGCGATTGCGCGCCTGCGCGCGCGCGGTGCCGTGTTCGAACTGGGCTTTGCCGAGCTGCGCTTCTCACCGCTGGAAATCCGCGACTATCTGCGCGGACTGAAAAATCTAAAAGTGTCGGAGGCGCAGATCGGCATGCTGACCGAGCAAACCGAGGGTTGGGTGGGAGGCCTGCAGCTGGCGACCATCGCCTTGACGCAGCGCGCAAACGCCACGCCGCCGCTGGCGCTGGATGCGGGCGAGCGCCCTGGCGTCGCCAGCTTCGCCGACTACCTGCTCGAGGACATCGTATCGCGGCAGGCGCCCGCGCTGCGCGAATTCCTCAATCGCACGGCGGTGCTGGACCAGTTCAGCGTGCCGCTAGCGGACGCGGTCACCGGCCGACGCGACAGCCACGCGCGCATCGCCGAACTGGAGCGGGCAAACCTGTTCATTCTGCGCCTGGACCAGGGCCGCATCTGGTACCGCTACCATCACTTGTTCTCCGCCTTCCTGCGCCAGCGCCTCAAGGCGAGCGACCCGGAGTTGCTGAAATCGCTGTACCAGCGCGCCTGCGACTGGCTCGCGGCCAACGAACTGCCCTCAGACGCGCTGCGCTACGCCTTGCGCGGCGGCCTCTACGGCCCGGCGGCGCGACTGCTCGAGCATCACGGGCGCAATCTGCTGCGTGAAGGCAACTTGAAGGAACTGCATACCTGGCTGGAGGCGCTGCCGCGGACGGCGCTCGCGCGTTCGGCCACGCTGTGCGTGCTCGAAGCCTGGACGCAGCTGTATCTCGGGGACACGCGCGCCGCGATCCGCTCGATTCGTGCCGCCGAACTGGCAATAGAGCGCGCCCGGCCGGACAAGCGCGCCGCAGCGGGGCTGTCTACGCTGCGGGCGGAATTGCAGATCCTGCGTACCATGACCGGGGTGACGCGTTACGACCTGCCCGATGTCGCCGGACTCAAAGCGGACCTGCCGCGGGCCTTCGGCCCCGAAGATCCGCTTCAGCGCGCCTATGCGCACGTCGTGCTGGGCTATGCCGAACGCCTCGCCGGCCAACTGGAAGGCGCGCGCGCGCAATTCTCCGAAGCGGTGCGCATATCCGATGCGAGCGAGGAAACGGTAGTGAACCTGATGGCTCGCTACAACATCGCCATAGTCGACTTCCTGCGCGCGCGCCCCGACATCGCGGCCGCCGAACTCATGCACTGGCTGCTGGACCCGCACAACCGGCGCCGGCTCAGAACCGGCAGCGCCGGCTTCCTGCGCGTGGCTTTGGCCATCATGCGGCTCGAACTCAACGAAACGGGAGCGGCACTGGCCGAGCTGGGCGAGGCGATCGACTTGCTCGACGCCACGCAGACCTACGCATTCGTCGGCGTGGCCCAGGTGATCCGCGCCCAAGTGCTGAGCCTGCTGGGCGAATACGCGGCGGCCGAGGCCGACCTGGGGCGCGCGCGCGTTGTCGGCGCCGAACGCAACATCGACCGCGTAGGCTTTCGCGCCGATCTTGTCGAAGCCCGGCTGGCATGCCGCAGCGGCGAGCTGGAGCGCGCCGAGGCGTGCCTGCGCCGCGCGCGTACCATGCTGGAGATGTCCGGCCACGCGGCGGTGGCTCTGCATACCGTACATCACGCATCCTGGGTGAGCAGCTCGATCGAGCTGGCGCTCGCCCGCGCGCGCTATGCCGAGGCACTCAAACTTGCCACCACCGGGCTAACGCACGCGCGCCGGGCCGGACGCAGCCGCGTGCAAATCGAGTTCCGTATCTGGCAGGGGCTTGCCCGCGATGGCATGGGGCACGCCCCCGCCGCAGCCAAAGCGATCGGCGAGGCGCTGGCACTGGCCGCTCCGGCCGGGATCGTCTATCCGTTCCTCGCGGCTGGCGCCGGACTCGCAGGCCTGCTGCAAAGCCACGGCGGCGCGCACGCCGCATTCGCACAGCGCATCGCCCAGGCGCTCGGGCAGGGCAGCACGTCGGCAGCGCGGCCCGGTTCACCGCAGCAGCCGCTGCCCCTGCACCAGCGCGAAGTGCAGATCCTCAAGCTGCTGGGCTTGGGCCTCAGAAACCGCGAAATCGGCCAGCGCCTGTTCATTTCCGAAGAAACGGTGAAGTGGTACCTGAAGAAAATTTACGAGACGCTGCAGGTCGGCAATCGCACGCACGCGCTGGTGCGCGCGCGCGAGATGGGCGTAATGCAGTAGGCGGACTGTCCGGTGAGTGCCGGCTACTGCAGCCGCTTTTGTTCGGCTTCTGCCCGCTCCGGCGCGTCCGGTTCGTCGCCTTCACGCTTGCCGAAGAAGCGCTGCATCAGCCGCGACAGGATAATGCCGAATTCGTACAGCAGGCACATCGGGACCGCCAGCAAAAGCTGCGATATCGCGTCCGGCGGCGTGACGACCGCAGCCACGACGAAAGCGCCGACGATCACGTAGGGACGGACGGCCTTGAGCTTCGCCACGGTGAGCACGCCGGTGCGCACCAGCACAACCTCGACCAGCGGAATCTCGAAGGTGACACCGAACGCCATAAACATGGTCAGCACGAAACTCAGGTAGGACGCGATGTCCGGCGCGGGCGTAATGCTCTTGGGCGCGAAGTGCATGATGAAGCGAAACACCCAGTTAAACACCACGAAATAGCAGTACGCGACTCCGGAGATGAACAGCAGGGTGCTGCCGAACACCAGCGGCAGGGCAAAGCGCTTTTCGTTCGCATACAGACCCGGCGCGATGAACGCCCAAATCTGGTACAGCACATAGGGCAGCGCCAGCATGAACGCCGCCATCAGACCGACTTTGATCGGCACCAGAAACGGCGTAATGACGCCGATTGCGATCATGTGCGTGCCCTGAGGCAGGGTGCGCATCATCGGCAGCGCCAGGATGTCGTAGAGCGCGGACACGCCGGGCCAGAACCAGAGCAGCACGAACACCGCAAACACGGCGTAAATCGAACGCAGCAGCCGGTCGCGCAGCTCGACCAGATGGGAGATAAACGATTCCTGCTCGATCACTAAGGTCTTATGCCTTGTGGTGCGCTGGCGCCGGGTCGGCTGCCGGCTTGGTTTTCAGCGCCCGGTCGGCTGCCGGCTCGGTTTCCAGCCCCAGCTCCATCTGCGTCGAAACAGCAGGGACTTCTTCGGCGGCCAATGGCTCATTCGCGGCCGGCTCGGCCCTGGTTTCACCCGCCCCGGAGATACTCTGGTTCAGCGACTCGCCCGCCGCCTGCAGTTCCTGTCCGACCTCGGCCACCGACTGCTGCACCGACTTTGCCGCATCCTGAAAGGCATCCTTGATGCTATTCAGTTCGCTCATGTCAACTTCGCGCTGGATATCCGCCTTCACGTCGTTGATGTAGCGTTGTGCCCGGCCCAACAGGGCCCCGACCGTACGCGCGACCCGGGGCAGGCGCTCCGGACCGATTACGATCAAGGCCACCAGCGCAATGACAACCAGCTCGGAAAATCCAATATCGAACATATCAGGGCCCGGGATACTGCAGAAAAACAAACAAGCGCGAGGCGCCGGGGCAGGGCGTGTCAGCGCGTCGGGCTCACTGCCTTATGCGCTCTTGGACTTTTCCTTGATTTCGCCCTCGATGATGTTGCCTTCCGGCCTCTGCGCGGCGTCGGGTTTGTCGGAGGTACCCTCTTTCATTCCCTCCTTGAATCCCTTCACCGCACCGCCCAGGTCGGCGCCAATGTTGCGCAGTTTCTTGGTACCGAATATCAGCATGACTATGATCAAAACTATCAGCCAATGCCAAATTGATTCAAAACCCATGGCCGTACTCCTTCAAGTAACCACCGGACCGGGACGCAACCGCGGCGCCACTCGCCGGAACAGGGGAAACACGGCCGAGAACAAACTCGCCGGCCTGGCTTCCCTAACGTTTTATCATCCCCGGCAGGACCTCTTTGCCGCCGATGATGTGCATATGCAAATGATACACCTCTTGGCGGCCGACGCGTCCGGTGTTGATGATGGTGCGCCAGCCGTCGCCGCACCCTTGCCCTACGGCCAGTTTCGACCCCAGCGCCAGCATCTTGCCGAGCAGCATCTGATGGTCGAGGTCAACCTGCACCAGCGAAGCGATGTGCAGCTTCGGGATGACCATGAAATGCACTGGCGCCACCGGGTGGATATCGTGAAACGCAAGAATGTCTTCGTCCTCGAACAATTTGTTGCACGGAATCTTGCCGCCGACGATCTTGCAGAAAATGCAGTCTTCCAAGGCAACCCTCCTTACTTGCGCTCGGCTTCGACGCGCGAACTTGCGCCCCTTGCTGCCTTTTCGTCGATGCCGGAAATGCCTTCGCGGCGCCTGAGCTCGAACAGCACGTCGGCAGGGCGCAGGCCGTAGTGCGACAACATGATCATGCAGTGAAACCACAGGTCGGCGGTCTCCCCGACAATGCGCAGCTTGTCCCCGTCCTTGGCGGCCATCACCGTCTCGGTGGCCTCCTCGCCGATCTTTTTCAGGATGGCGTCTTCGCCGCACGCGAGCAGGCGCGACACGTAGGAGGCATCCGCATCACCACCCTTGCGCGCCTCTATCGTGTCCGCCAGGCGTTCGAGTATGTCGTTCATTTTCCTTGTCCTTGCATAGGCGAAGCGTTCAATCGGAGCCCGCCTTGCGGTAAATGTCCTTCGGATCTTTGATCACCGGGTCCGTGGCGACCCACCTTCCGTCTTCGTATTTCTGGAAAAAACAGCTGTTCCGGCCGGTGTGGCAGGCGATGCCGCCGACCTGCTCCACCCTGAGCAATATTACGTCCTCGTCGCAATCCAGGCGCACTTCGCGCACTTTCTGCACGTGGCCTGATTCCTCGCCCTTGTGCCACATTTTGCGGCGCGAGCGCGACCAATATACCGCTTCTCCGCCGGCGACCGTCTGCTCCAGGGCCGCGCGGTTCATCCACGCGACCATCAGCACCTTGCCGCTCGCCGCCTCCTGCGCAATCGCCGGCACCAAGCCGTTGGCGTCCCATTTCACTTTGTCGAGCCAATCCATGTTTGCCTAATAGGTAGGTAGTGGGTAACTGATGTCGAGCGATGAATCCGCGGCGGCGAACCCGTGCGCGCCGCCGTTCCCCTTCACCTGTCACAATCTGACTTCGATGCCCCGCGACGCCATCAGTTCCTTCGCCTGGCGCACGCTGTACTCGCCGTAGTGAAAAATACTTGCGGCGAGCACGGCATCGGCCCTGCCCTCGAGTATGCCGGCGGCCAGATGCTCGAGGTTGCCGACGCCGCCACTGGCGATCACCGGCACGTCCACGGCGTCGGCCACGGCGCGCGTCAGCGCCAGGTCGAAGCCGGACTTGGTGCCATCGCGGTCCATGCTGGTAAGCAGGATTTCGCCCGCGCCCAGGGTCTGCATTCTACGCGCCCATGCCACCGCATCCAAGCCGGTGGATTTGCGCCCCCCATGGGTGTATACCTCCCAGCGCGGCACGGCGCCGACGCTTTTCGCGTCCGCCGGTGGATCGACGCGTTTCGCGTCGATGGCCACGACGATGCACTGCGCGCCGTAGCGGCCCGAGGCGTCCGCCACCAGCTGCGGATTCTGCACCGCGGCGGTATTGATCGATACCTTGTCCGCGCCCGCATTCAGCAGCCGGCGCACATCGTCGACCTTGCGCACGCCGCCGCCCACGGTAAGCGGGATGAACACCTCGGCCGCCACCGCCTCGATGATATGCAGGATCAGGTCGCGCTCGTCCGAACTCGCGGTGATATCCAGAAAGGTAAGCTCGTCGGCGCCCTGATCGTCGTAGCGGCGCGCGATTTCCACCGGGTCGCCGGCGTCGCGCAGACCGACGAAATTCACCCCCTTCACCACGCGGCCGCGGGTGACGTCGAGACAGGGAATGACGCGCTTAGCTAGGCCCATGGGCTCGGAGGCGGAACGCGGGCGAAGCATACCGCCCCTGCGCTCACGCTGCTCCTTTCTCCTTTTTCCCCTGTCCCAATTTGTCCGCCATCGCCTGCGCCTTCTTGAAGTTCACCGTTCCCTGGTAGATGGCGCGCCCGGTAATGACCCCGGTGATGCCTTCGGTTTCGATCTTACACAGGGCCTTGACGTCGTTGAGGTCGGTGAGCCCGCCGCTCGCGATCACCGGCACCACCAGCTCGCGCGCCAACCTGATCGTAGCCTCGATGTTGACCCCGTTGAGCATGCCGTCGCGACCGATGTCGGTATAGATCACGGCTTCGACGCCATAGTCCTGGAATTTGCGCGCCAGGTCGATCACGTCGTGGCCGGTCATCTTCGACCAACCTTCCACCGCGACCTTGCCGTCCTTGGCGTCCAGGCCGACGATGATGTGGCCGGTGAACGCGGTGCAGGCGTCGTGCAGAAAACCCGGGTTCTTCACCGCCGCCGTGCCGATGATGATGTAGCTGATGCCGTCGTCGAGATAACGCTCGACGGTGTCCAGATCGCGGATGCCGCCGCCGAGCTGTATCGGAATCCTGCCGCCGACCGCGCTGACGATGGCCTTGATCACGCTCTCGTTCCGGGGTTTGCCCGCAACCGCGCCGTTCAGATCTACCAGGTGCAGCCGGCGCGCGCCCTGCTCCAGCCAGTGCCTGGCCACCGCCGCCGGATCGTCGGAGAACACGGTCTCCTTGGCCATGTCGCCCTGTTCGAGGCGCACGGCGCGCCCGTCCTTGATATCGATCGCGGGGATGATAAGCATGTGTCGTTCCGGCTATGGAGGAAAAGGAAAAGTGGGTGCCTAGACGTTCCGGTTCACGGTTTCCAGGTCACGAAATTGGCGAGCAGCGCGAGGCCGGCGGCCTGGCTTTTCTCCGGATGGAATTGCACAGCGAAAATATTATCCTGCGCCACGGCGCAGGTAAAGGGGAAAGCGTAGATGCTGTAGCCGGCCACCAGTTCCGGATTGCCCGCCTCGACGTAAAAGCTGTGGACGAAATAAAAGCGGCTGGCGTCGGCAATGCCCCGCCACAGCGCGTGCGGCTCGGCTTGCATCACTTCGTTCCAGCCCATGTGCGGCACCTTGAGCTTGTTGCCCTGCGCATCTTTCATCAGTTGCGGCGGAAAGCGTTTCACACGTCCGGGAAATATGCCCAGCCCGGGCGTATCGCCTTCTTCGCTGCGCTCGAACAGCATCTGCAGGCCGATGCAGATCCCGAGAAAGGGCTTGGTGCGCGCCGCTTCGAGCAGCGCCGGACGCAGGCCCCTGGCCTCCATCTCGCGCATGCAGTCTGGCATCGCACCCTGGCCCGGAAATACCACGCGTTCGGCCCGCCGCACCATCTCGGGGTCGGACGTGACCTGGACTTCGGCATCGGGCGCGACGTGCTCCAGCGCCTTGGATACCGAACGCAGGTTGCCCATGCCGTAGTCGATAACTGCGATTGAACTCATTGCTGGTGCAATTGGACAGAGTTAGTGGAGGAAGAATCCGTGCGGCGGGCAGGAATCCGGTTCGCGCTGAAATCTGATCCAGCGACTCCGGCGCAATCGCGTCAACCCGGTGAAATCACAAGCTGCCCTTGGTCGAGGGAATCGTTCCCGCTGCGCGCGGATCGGGCTCGACCGCCATGCGCAGCGCCCGGCCGAAGGCCTTGAACACGGTCTCGCACTGGTGGTGCGCATTGTCGCCGCGCAGATTGTCGATGTGCAGCGTCACCTGGGCGTGATTGACGAAGCCCTGGAAGAATTCGTGCACCAGGTCGACGTCGAACTCGCCGATCCAGGCGCGGCTGAATTTAAGCTGATAGACGAGCCCGGGGCGCCCGGAAAAATCGATCACCACCCGCGACAGCGCCTCGTCCAGCGGCACGTAGGCGTGGCCGTAGCGGCGCAGGCCGCGCTTGTCCCCGACCGCCGCGGCCACCGCCTGCCCCAGGCTGATGCCGACGTCCTCGACCGTGTGATGGGCGTCGATGTGCAAATCGCCCTTGGCCGCGATATCGAGATCGATCATCCCGTGGCGCACAACCTGGTCCAGCATGTGGTCGAGAAACGGCAGGCCGGTGGCCAGTTTGGCCGTGCCGGCGCCATCCAGATTCAGACTGACGCTGATCTGGGTTTCGCTGGTATTGCGAGTGACCGAGGCAGTGCGCATAAATTGTTCGCCGCAGCTATAGCCGGGATTGCCTGCATTCTAACCCAGCGCGACAGACGGGCAAGCGGGCTCGAGGCAGTGCGCCCTCATTCTAGGCCAGAATTGACTTCAGGGCTGCGATCAGGGTCTGACATTGCGCATCGGTCCCGACCGTAATGCGCAGGAACGGCTCGATGCGAGGCGGGTTGTTGAAATGCCGCACGATGATGCCGCGCTCGCGCAATCTGGCGGCGAGTTCGGCGCCGCTATGCGGATCGTGCCGCGCAAACACGAAATTCGCGGCCGAAGGCAGCACCTCGAAACCCAAGGCAGCAAGATCGCTCGCGAGCCGGGCACGCGTGGCAATCACCTTGGCGCAGATTTGCTCGAAATGCGCGCGGTCCTCGATGGCGGCGGCAGCGCCGGCGATGGCCAAGCGGCCGAGCGGGTAGGAATTGAAACTGTCCTTTACGCGATGCAGCGCCTCGATCAGCCCGGTGTCGCCGAGCGCATAGCCCACGCGCAGCCCGGCGAGCGCGCGCGATTTCGACAGCGTATGCACCACCAGCAGTTGCGGGTAGCGCTCGACCAGCCCGACCGCCGATTCGGCGCCGAAGTCCACGTAGTCTTCGTCCACCACCACCACCGTCCCGGCATTCGCGCGCAGCAGGCGCTCGATCTCGGCGAGCGCGAGCGGCCGGCCGGTGGGCGCGTTCGGGTTGGGGAAAATGATGCCGCCGTTCGGCGCGAAATAATCGTCGACGCGGATCTCGAACGACGCGGTCAGCGGCACCTGCCGATACTCGATGCCATAGAGGCCGCAGTACACTGGATAGAAGCTGTAGCTGATATCCGGAAACAGCAGCGGCTCGTCGTGCTTGAGCAGCGCGAGGAAGGCGTGCGCCAGCACCTCGTCGGAACCGTTGCCGACGAACACCTGAGCAGGTTTCAGCTTATAGAACGCCGCGATCGATGCCCTGAGGCTGTCGCAACTCGGGTCGGGATAGAGCCTCAGCGTATCGTCCACCTCGGCGCGCAAGGCTGCCAGCGCCCGCGGACTCGGGCCGTAGGGGCTCTCGTTGGTGTTGAGCTTGACCAGGTTGGGCAGCTTGGGCTGCTCCCCCGGCACGTAGGGCGTCAACCCATCGACAACCTTGCTCCAGTAACGGCTCACAAGTGTCCCTCAGGATCGACGCAGGCGGTATTCGGCGGAACGCGCATGCGCCTGCAGGCCCTCGCCTTCGGCCAATGTGGCGGCGATGCTGCCCAGGGTCTGCGCGCCCGCCCGGGATACCTGAATCAGGCTGGAACGCTTCTGGAAGTCGTATACGCCCAGCGGAGAGGAAAAGCGCGCGCTGCGCGAAGTCGGCAACACGTGGTTGGGCCCGGCGCAGTAATCGCCGATCGCCTCGGAGCTGTAGGCACCCATGAATATGGCGCCGGCATGGCGTATCCGGTCGACGAGCTTGTCCGGCTCGGCCACTGCCAGTTCGAGGTGCTCCGGCGCGATGCGGTTGGCGATGGCGCAGGCCTCGTCCAGGCTGCGCACCGCGATCAGCGCGCCCCGGCTGCCGAGCGAGGCGGCAATCACTTCGCGCCGCGGCATCTGCGGCAGCAGCCTGGCAATGCTCGTCTGCACCGCGTCGATGAAAGCGATGTCCGGGCAGAGCAATATGGCCTGCGCCACTTCGTCGTGCTCGGCCTGCGAAAACAGGTCCATCGCGATCCAGTCGGGATCGACCGAGCCGTCGCAGATCACCAGGATCTCCGAGGGGCCGGCGACCATGTCGATGCCGACCACGCCGAACACGCGCCGCTTGGCTGCGGCGACGTACGCGTTGCCCGGGCCGACGATCTTGTCCACCTGGCTTATGGTCTCGGTGCCGTAGGCGAGCGCGCCCACCGCCTGCGCCCCGCCGATGGCGTACACCCGGTCCACTCCGGCGATCGCGGCCGCCGCCATCACCAGCTGATTCTTTTCGCCGCGCGGCGTCGGCACCACCATGACGAGTTCTGCCACGCCGGCCACTTTCGCCGGCAGCGCGTTCATCAGCACCGACGACGGATAGGCCGCCTTGCCGCCCGGCACGTACAGTCCGACGCGATCGATCGGCGTCACCTTCTGGCCCAGCACCGTACCGTCGGCCTCGGTGTACTGCCAGGACTGCGCCATTTGTCTTTCGTGGTAAGTGCGCACGCGCACGGCGGCCTGTTCCAGCGCCTCGCGCTGCGTCCGCGGCAGCGCGTCGCGCGCGCGCGCGAGCGACGCGCGCGGCAACTCCAGCTCGGCCAGCGCTCCTGCCCTCAGTCCGTCGAAGCGCGCCGTGTATTCGAGCACCGCTGCGTCGCCGCGGCGTTTCACCTCGGCCAGGATTTCTGCCACGGTCCGGTCGACGGTTTCGTCCTGTGCGGCGTCGAACGCGGTGAGGCGCGCGAGCTGCGAGTCGAAATCCGCGTCGCGGGTCGACAGGCGCGCAATCTGGTTCATCGCGCCACCGCCTTTGCAAATGCATCGATAAGCGGCTGGATCGCCGCGCGCTTCAACTTCAGCGCCGCCACGTTGATGATCAGCCGCGCCGAGATCGGCACGATCTCCTCCACCGCGCGCAGATTGTTGGCTTTGAGCGTATTGCCGCTCGACACCAGGTCGACGATGGCGTCGGCGAGCCCGACCAGCGGCGCAAGTTCCATCGAGCCGTAGAGCTTGATCAGATCGACGTGCACGCCCTTGGCGGCGAAATGCTCGCGCGCCGTCTGCAGGTACTTGGTGGCGACGCGCAGCCGCGCTCCCTGCTTCACCGCCTGCGCGTAGTCGAACCCCTGCGGCACCGCCACCATCATGCGGCAGGCGGCGATCGCGAGGTCGAGCGGTTGATACAGCCCGTCGCCGCCATGCTCTAGCAGCACGTCCTTGCCGGCGATGCCCATGTCGGCCGCACCGTACTGCACATAGGTCGGCGTATCGGAGGCGCGCACGATGATCAGGCGCACCTCCGGACGGCTGGTGGCGATGATCAGCTTGCGCGAAGTTTCCGGATCGTCGCGCGGCACCACGCCGGCCGCCTTCAGCAGCGGCAGTGTTTCCTCGAAGATCCGGCCCTTGGACAGGGCGATGGTGATTGGGGACACGGTGATGCCTGATCAAAAAAACGATTTTACCGCGTACTCTGCGCTAAACGCCGGTCTCATCGAATCCGCTTGATGCCTGCACCGAGCTGGGACAGCTTCTCTTCGATGCACTCATAGCCGCGGTCGAGATGGTAGATGCGTTCGACCACGGTTTCGCCCCGCGCAACCAGCCCCGCGATCACCAGGCTGGCCGAGGCGCGCAGATCGGTCGCCATCACCGTGGCGCCGTCGAGCTGCGCCACGCCTTTGACCACCGCGGTGTTTCCGGAAATCTCGATGTCGGCGCCCAGGCGCTGCAACTCGAGCGCGTGCATGAAACGGTTCTCGAAAATGGTTTCAGTCAGCACCGCCGTGCCGCGCGCGATGCAGTCGAGCGCCATGAATTGCGCCTGCATGTCGGTGGGAAAGGCCGGATAAGGCGAGGTGCGCAGGTTGACGCTCAGCGGCGGACCGTCCATCTCCAGGGCAATCGAGTCGTCATCCGCGGTGATTGTCGCGCCCGCCTCGCGCAGCTTGTCCACCACCGCGTCGAGTATGCGTGCATTGGTGTCGCGCAAGCGTACCGAGCCGCCGGTCGCCGCCGCGGCGACGAGGAAGGTGCCGGTTTCTATGCGGTCCGGCATGATGCGGTGCGCCGCGCCCGCGAGCGTGCTCACGCCTTCGATGGTAATGGTATCGCTGCCGGCGCCCTCGATGTTCGCCCCCATCGCCTTGAGGCAGTTCGCGAGATCGACGACTTCGGGCTCGCGCGCCGCGTTCTCGATTACGCTGGTGCCTTCGGCCAGGCAGGCGGCCATCATCAGGTTCTCGGTGCCGGTAACGGTCACCAGATCGGTGAAAATGCGCGCGCCCTTCAGGCGCTTGGCGCGCGCGATGATGTAACCGTGCTCGACGCGGACGTCCGCGCCCATGGCCTGCAGGCCCTTGATATGCAAATCCACCGGACGCTGGCCGATGGCGCAGCCGCCGGGCAGGGATACGCGCGCCTCGCCGCAGCGCGCCAGCAGCGGCCACAGCACCAGGATGGAGGCGCGCATGGTCTTAACCAGATCATAGGGCGCAAGCGGCGTGTGCAGGCGGCCGGCGTCGAGCTCCAGGCCGAGCTTTTCGTCGAGCGACACGGCGACGCCCATGCCGCCGAGCAGATTGAGCAGGGTGGTGACATCGCGCAGATGCGGCACATTGGCAAGCCGCAGCGGCGCGGCCGAGAGCAGCGCCGCGCACATGATCGGCAGCGCCGCGTTCTTGGCGCCGGAGATGCGCACCTCGCCCGAGAGCGGCACGCCGCCGCGGATCAGAAGTTTATCCATGCTTGCTTGCCTCAGACCGATTGTTCACGCCGCCGCCTCCGTTCCTGTATCAAGGCTCGACGGCAGCCATTGTCGGCGTCCAGTGGCAATCGCGGTCGGTCGCATCCCCATTTCATGGGGCCCCTGCTCCCTGCTCTTGCCACTCCTCCGGCGTGAGGGTCTGCATCGACAGCGCGTGGACTTCCTCGCGCATGCGCTCGCCCAG
>DAIDTN010000146.1 GCA_027457185.1 Burkholderiales bacterium
GCTCGGTACCGACCCGCAGATCAAGTATCTGTACACCACACCGGCGGTGCCGGGGCGCGCGGCCGGCGCGGCCGAGGCGGACGAGGAGCGCCTGGCCGATCCGGCCAATCCCCTGGTCGGAAAGCTGCAGACCCTGTGGGACTGGCGCGCGGCGATGAACTGGATTTTCGGCGGCATCAGTTCCGGCATGGCAGTGGCGGCGTGGCTGGCCTCGCTTGCGGGCATCGTGCCTGTGCACGGGGTGGCAGCAGCCCAGTCCGGAGCGGCGGCGCTGATGGCCATCGGGCTGTTCTTCGTGTTCCTGAAAATCGGCAGGAAGCTGCGCTTCTGGCGCGCCGTGTCGCGCCCGCAGACGAGCTGGGTGACGCGCGAAATCTACGCGGTCGCGCTGTTCTATGCCGCAGTGCTCGCCAATTTCATCTGGCCGAGCAGGGGCATGGCGACGCTGGCCGGCATGTTCGCGATCGTGTTCCTGTGCTGTCAGGCGAAAATCCTGCACCTTGCGCGCGGCATCTCGGCCTGGCGGGTCGCGCTCGTTCCCTGGATGATCGCCGCCTCCGGTCTGTTCGAAGGTCTCGGCCTGTTGACACTGATGCTGCTTTGGCTAAAGGGCTTCGGCACGCCTTCGCCATCGCTCGCGCTTGCGGGCTTAGGACTCGCAGCGCTGAACGGCGGGCTGTGGGTCGCCTACCGGGCCAACGCCGCACAAAACGGCATCGTGCCGCTGTCGCGCCGCCTGATCGACCGGATCAGTCCACCGCTCCAGGTAGCTGGGCACGCGTTCCCGGCAGCCATGTTCGTTCTCGCACTCGCGCGCCCGGACCTCGCCCGCTTCTGCCTTGGCGCCGGCAGCATCGCCGCGCTTGCGGGCGGCGCCTACTGGAAGTTCATGCTCATCGCGCGCGGCGGATACCAGCAGGGCTTTTCCCTGCCGATGCTGCCGCAACGCGGCTCCGGTACCCGCGCCGCACCTGCCCGAGCCCAATGACACGTGGAAGTGTTGTCGCCACGGTCAGCAGCTTGGCAATCCGCCGGAATTGGGCCATAGAAAAAAAGTAACGCCTACGCCACGATTTTCCGAAATGCGCAATGACGCCCAGCATGGCGCCGGTTTTGCGGGTGCTCAGGGTTATCCCTAAGCAAAGAAGTGCGGAGGTCGCGGGCTATAATATGAAATCTTCGATACCGGGCACGGCGCTTTGCCCCGTACCGCGCCGCACCCGCCATTTCCGACGTGATGACTATGAACGGCCCATCGACTTCCTCTACACCACCCTCGGCACACGCGATGCCGACGCAAAGGCAACTCGCCATTGTCGCCGTCATGGCCATCGTGATCATCGCCGCGCTCGGACTCGGCCATGCAGGCATGCGCATCTTTTCCGAATCCGCCGGCGCCCCAGCGGAGCCGGCCGCGCCGCCGCCCGGCACGTTCAGACCGACAGCGGCGCAGCTGGCGCAACTCAAGTTCGCGCCGGTGGTAAAAATGCGTTTTCGCACCGAGCAACGGACGGACGGCAAGATCGCGCTCGACGGCGACAAGACTACGCCCGTCTTTTCGCCCTATTCCGGCAGGGTTACGCGGGTCATCGCCAAGCTCGGCGACAAGGTCAAGCGCGGCGCCCCCCTGCTTGCCATCGAGGCGACGGAATTCGCCCAGGGGCAGGCCGACCTTGTCAGCGCAGCCGGCGCGCTGAATAGCGCGACCGCGCAACTCAAACTGGCCCAAGCCAATGCGCAGCGCAAACAGGGGCTATATGAGGGCAAAGCCGCTTCGCTCCAGGACTGGCAGCAAAGCCAGGCCGATCTGGTCACTGCCCAGAACAATTTACGCTCGGCCGAAACAGCGCTCGGCGCGGTGCGCAACCGGCTGCGCATCCTGGGCAGGACCGACGCCGATATCGACGCGCTCGAACGCGCGCAGCGGATTGATCCGGTCGCCTACATTCTGGCGCCGATCAGCGGCACGGTAACCGACCGCCAGGTCAGCCCCGGCCAGTACATCCAGTCGGGCGCATCCACGCCCGTATTTTCCATCGGCAATCTCTCGACCGTCTGGCTCGTCGCAAACGTGCGCGAAGTGGATGCGCCGCTGATGCGCAAGGACGCGCCGGTGGAAGTGCGGGTGTTGGCCTTTCCCGGGCGGGTGTTCAAGTCGAGGCTGGATTACATCGCGCCCTCGATCGATCCCAACACGCGCAGGTTGACGGTGCGCGCCCGAATCGATAATCCGAACGGCGCGCTCAAGCCGGAGATGGTCGCGAGCTTCAGCATCGCCGCCGGCGCCGCATCCGAGGCCCCGGCCGTTCCCGCGCAAGCCATCGTGTACGAAGGCGACAGCGCCCGCGTTTGGGTGATGCAGCAGGGCAACAGCGTCGGCTTGCGTCAAATCCGCACCGGGCGCAGCCATGACGGCATGGTCGAGGTGCTCGCCGGACTCAATCCCGGCGAGAGAGTAGTGACCGCCGGCGCGCTGTTTATCGATCGCGCCGCCAAAGAAGGCGAATGATGGAGGGAGGCATCCTCACCGGGTCCTTGGGCCGAGCGGGGCAGGCGTGAACGCCGTCGTCAGCTTTGCCCTGCGGCAGCGCATGTTGATGTTGCTGCTGCTGCTGATTCTGCTCGTCGCCGGCTCCATCAGTTTTCTCAAGCTTAACATCGAGGCCTATCCCGATCCGGTGCCGCCGCTGGTCGATATCGTCACCCAAAGCAGCGGCCAGTCGGCCGAGGAAATCGAGCACTACATCACCATCCCGATCGAAGTGCAGATGGCCGGCATTCCCAATGTGCGGGCGATACGCACCATATCGCTGTTCGGGCTGTCCGACGTAAAACTGCAGTTCACCTACGCTTTCACCTACCAGCAGGCCGAGCAGTGGGCGATCAACCGCCTGGCGCAGCTGCCACCCCTGCCCAACGGCGCCCAGCCCACCATCTCGCCCTGGAGCCCCATCGGGGAGATCTACCGTTATCGCGTGGTGGGCCCGCCGGGCTATTCGGTCACCGACCTCAAGACCATCGAGGACTGGATCCTCGAGCGGCGCTTGAAGGCGGTTCCCGGGGTCATCGACGTCAACGGCTGGGGCGGCAAGACCAAGACCTACGACATCACCATCGACCTGAACCGGCTGAAGAGCTACGGCCTGACAGTGCCGCAAGTACTGAGCGTTCTCAGCAACAGCAACGTCAACGTCGGCGGCCAGACGATTGACTTCGGCTCCCAGGCGGCGGTGGTTCGCGGGGTGGGCCTGATTCATTCCATGGACGATCTGCGCAACACCATGCTGACTGCGAGCAATGGCGCCCCCGTGCTGTTGCGCGACATCGCCACCGTCAGCGTCGGCCACCTGCCGCGGCTGGGCAGCGCCGGGCAGGACGGCGACGACGACATTGTCGAGGGCATCGTCCTGATGCGCCGCGGCGAGCAGAGTCTGCCGACGCTGAAGCGCGTCAAAGCCGAGATCGACAAAATAAACAACACCGGCATCCTGCCACCGGGCGTGCGCGTGGAGAAGATCTACTACCGCACCCAGCTCATCAATGTCACCACGCGCACCGTACTGCACAACATGCTATTGGGCATCTTCCTGATATTCCTGGTGCAGTGGATGTTTCTGGGCAACCTGCGTAGCGCGCTGATCGTGTCGACCACCATTCCCTTTGCACTGTTTTTCGCCATCACCATCCTGGTAATGCGCGGGGAGTCGGCCAACCTGCTCTCGGTCGTGGCCATCGACTTCGGTCTGGTCGTCGATGCCACGGTGATCATGGTCGAGAACATATTCAGGCATCTCACGCAAAGCGCGCAGGCGCGCGACACCGAGCATCCGGCCCTGCATCGCATGCGCTCGGCGATCGGTCTGCACGGCAAGTTCGCCGTGATCGCCAATGCCGCAACGGAGGTGAACCGGGCGATCTTCTTCTCCGCCGCGATTATCATCGCCGGCTTCGTGCCGCTGTTCACGCTTTCGGGCGTCGAAGGGCATATATTCGGGCCGATGGCCAAGACTTATGCCTACGCCATTGCCGGCGGCCTGCTCGCCACCTTCACCGTGTCCCCGGCCCTGAGCGCATTTCTGCTGCCTGAGCGGGTTGCGGAGGTCGAGACCTTCGTCGTGCGGGCTCTGCGCCGGGTGTATCAGCCGGTGGTCAGCTTTGCTTTGGCCAACCGCGTGCTCACGCTCGGTGCAGCCGGCTTGCTGGTGGTACTGGCACTGCTGGCCGGGAGCGCGCTGGGCCTGGAATTTCTGCCCAAGCTCGAAGAGGGCAACTTCTGGATTCGCGCCACCATGCCGCTTTCGATTTCGCTCAAAGAAGGCAACAAGTACGTCAATCGCATGCGCACCGTCATAGACGGCTTCCCCGAAGTGGTCACCACGGTCTCCCAGGACGGACGGCCCGATGACGGCACCGATGCCACCGGCTTTTTTAACGCCGAGTTCTACGTGCCGCTCAAGCCGTTCGACACCTGGCCTGCCGGCGTGACCAAGCCGAAGCTCACCAGGCAGGTGAGCGAAGCACTGAGATCGAAGTTTCCCGGGGTCGAGTTCAATTTCTCGCAGAACATCGAGGATAACGTCGAGGAGGCCGCGTCCGGGGTCAAGGGAGAGAATTCGATCAAGCTCTATGGCAGCGACCTCGAGACGCTGGAAAAGACGGCTGACAAGATCAAGGACGTGATGAGCACGGTGCGCGGCATCACCGATCTTGCCGTATTCAATGCGCTGGGCCAGCCCACGGTGAAAATAGAAATCGACCGCCTGCGCGCGGCCCGCTACGGGCTTTCTCCCGGCGACATCAATTCGACGCTGCAGGCGGCCATCGGCGGTCAGGCCGCCGGAGACCTGTACGAGGAAGGCAGCGACCGCCACTTTCCCATGATCGTGCGCCTGGCGCCCAAATACCGCCAAAGCCTCGACGCCCTCAGGCGCATCACCATCGGGGCACCCAATCCAAGCGGCAACGGCATCGTCCAGAGACCCCTGGGCGACGTGGCCACAATCAGTCTGGTATCGGGTGCCTCCTTCATCTACCGCGAAAACCAGCAGCGCTATATTCCGATCAAATTCAGCGTGCGCGGCCGCGATCTGGGCAGTGCCGTGATCGAGGCGCAGCACAAAGTCGCCCAACAGGTGCAACTGCCCGCCGGCTACCGCATCGATTGGGCAGGCGAATTCGGCGAACTCCAGGCGGCGCTGCAGCGGCTCGCCGTGGTCGTGCCCGTGGCCCTTCTGCTGATCTGCGTACTGCTCTACCTGAACTTCTCCTCCGCCATCGACACTCTGCTCGCCGCCAGCGTCATGCCGATGGCGCTGATCGGCGGAATCTTTTCGCTGTTCATCACCGGCACGCCGTT
>DAIDTN010000147.1 GCA_027457185.1 Burkholderiales bacterium
TATTCCAAGCGTTGACGTTTTCATCATGTTGAGTTCCTTATCGTTTGGACAGAGAGTTTCTTTACACGGCAAATGCTGTGTGATGGGTTTGCAGTTTACGCAGGATGTCATACGCGGTCTGTACGCTAACGCACGGCGCACACCTGTTGCAAGCGCGTCGTCATGGACGTTGGACAGATGCATCGCGGAAACGCTAATGGCTGCAATGGGTTGCGGGCGTTTGTCGCCAAATGCTGAGCGGGCAGTGACAGTCTGAACCCGCCGGTGGCAGCGGAATCAGGCACTTCCTCGCCTTAAAGGCCGACGACTTCAAACGGTCATACAGCCCGAGCAGAAGTCGCTGTCCGGTTCACTTCCTAGACCGGCCATTCTATTGGTTCCTGTTGCGTGCGGCCCTCACCGCGCGATCCCAGGCGACGTTTCTGACTGCGCGGCGCCCAATCTCCGGCGCAATCGGCGGAATGACGTTTTGCTTGTGCTCCCGGGCAGTTCGGTAGAACCAGAATCCCACCAATGCGCAGATGGCGACCGAGAACAAAACGATCAGAGAAATCAGCAGTGCTTCCATGGGAAGCTCCTAGTATGAATTTAAACTTTCGCACATGCATTAAACTCAATCTGGATCACCGAGTCCAAGGGTCTTACGAACAGTTGCACAACTTACAATTGGATACGATGTTTGTGAAAGAATTTCCAACCCGGTGCGAACTAGTTCACGCCGCTCGCAGGCTAGCCTTTGACGAGGCCGCCCCGCCCAGGAGCGGTCCACAAGTGCCCGGCAGCACGGCGCATAATATGTCGCAGTATCAGGACTGGGTCTGTACGGCCCCGTACACAGAGATTTCATCGGCTAGCCGGGCGGCGCGCTAGCCCGCTGTCGGGCCACCACCGGAAATTGGCGCTATGAATCCGCTACGCCCGCGTCTGTCATGAGCAGATGTTCAGATACCGGGTGTTTTCGCGTTGCCAGTGACCCTTCCTGACCGAGAACGGTCGATTCGACGCGGAAGCAGGCAAGCAAAAATGAATTCCTAGGCGCGCTGCGGCACTTTGCTCATCGCGCGCTCGCTGATCGCGGTGATCGAGAGGGACGGATTGACGCCGGGGTTGGCCGAGATCATCGAGCCGTCGCAGACATACATGTTGCGGTAGCCGAACACGCGGTTGTCGCGGTCGATCACGCCTCCGCTCGCGTCTTGCCCCATGCAGGCACCGCCGAGGATGTGCGCGGTCGAGGGCGCGCCGAGCAGGGTCTCGCTGATCATCGCGACCGGCTTGCCGCCGACGATCCTCGCGTAGCGCTCGGACAGGTCGATTGCTTCGGGGATGATCGCGGTCGGCGCCGGGCCGACGTCGAGCCGCGTCGCCAGGCCGAAGCGCCCGCGCACGAAGCGCAGCGTGCTGTCCACCGTCTGCATGAACAGCAGCACCTGGGTGCGCTTGGCCCAGTCGTCGACGCACAGCACCTTCAGATTCATGATCGGGTGCAGCAGGTAGTCGGCGAGCAGCTTGGCGAGGCGCACCAGGCCGTTGCGGTGATACACGCGCGGCCCCATGGTGATGCGCCAGAAGCCCGAGCCCGCGCTGTAGCGCACCGGTTCGAGATGCGAGTGCGCGTCGGTGTGCAGGATCGAGCCGATCGCGACGCCGTCGGAGAACACTTTGCTGCGATCGGGCACGGTCACCGGGATCAGCGCATCGGAGTTGGTGCGCACGCCGTAGCCGATGCGGTCCGACAGGCGCGGCAGCGTGGTCTGCTTGAGCGCGAGCAGCAGATCGACCGTGCCGAGCACGCCGCCCGCGAACACCACGCCGCGGCAGCGCAGCGAGCCGCCCGCGCCTTTGCGCGTCGCGCTCGGCTGCCAGTCGACCGCATAGCCGTCGGCGCCGTCCTCGGCGCGAAGCGTTGGGACGCCGGTCACGAGCGACTCGGGCTGGATTTGCGCGCCAAGCCGCTCGGCGAGGTAGAGATAGTTCTTGTCGAGCGAATTCTTCGCGTTGTGGCGGCAGCCGGTCATGCAGCCGCCGCAGAAAATGCAGCCGGCGCGCTCCGGTCCCTTGCCGCCGAAATACGGGTCGGGCGCGGTTTCGCCGGGTTTGCCGAAATACACCGAGACCTCGGTCGGCTCGAAATGCCGCTCCATGCCGATTTCGCGCCCGAGCTCGCGCAGCGCGAGGTCACCCGTTTCCAGGCGCGGATTGGTCGCCGCGCCGAGCATGCGCAGCGCGATCGGGTAGAACGGCTTCAGTTCCGTCTCCCAGTCCGCGAGATGGGCCCAGGAGGGCGAGGTGAAGAAGCTCTGCTTCGGCACCGGCAGCGTGTTCGCGTAGACGAGCGAACCGCCGCCGACGCCCACGCCAGAAAGCACGCCGACGTGGCGGAAAAACGTGATCTTGAACAGGCCGAAGCAGCGCACGGAGGGCAGCAACAGCCAGCGCTTCACGTCCCAGTTCGATTTGGGGAAGTCCGCGGCGCCAAGACGCATGCCCTTCTCCAGCACCAGCACCTTGTAGCCTTTTTCGCTCAGGCGCAGCGCCGAGACCGCGCCGCCGAAGCCGGAGCCGATGATAATGTAGTCGTAGTCGAAGGCAGTTCCGCTGTCGCTTACCGGGGTCGCCATAATTTCTGCTCGCGGGATATGGTCGGCGCATTACAGCAGAATATGCAGGAGCGTGTCCATCCGTCCCGCGTGCAAGTAGAATGGACGATCGATTTCCCATTCGGAGGCAATCGTGACAAAGCAGCTGCTGCAACCCCTCATCAACCATCAGCTCGCCGGCGTCGACGTCGCATCGGTGAGCAAGTCAGTGGTCAACCGGCTGGTGTTTTCGGTAGGCAAGGACGACATCACGGCGACTACGCGCGACTGGTTTCACGCCACCGCGTTCATGACGCGCGACCGCCTGATCGAGCGCTGGATGGAAACCATGCGCAGCTATTACGCCGCGGACGCGAAGCGGGTGTATTACCTGTCGATGGAATTCCTGATGGGGCGCACGCTGATGAACAGCCTGCTCAACCTCGGCTTCGAGAAGGAATGCAGCGAGGCCTTGCAGCAGCAAGGCGTCGATCTGCGCCAGGTGCGCGAAATGGAATTCGATGCGGCTCTGGGCAACGGCGGCCTGGGGCGGCTTGCGGCCTGCTTTCTGGATTCGATGGCGACGCTGAATCTGCCCGGTTTCGGCTATGGCATACGCTACGAGTACGGCATGTTCGCGCAGCGCATCGAGGGCGGGCGCCAGGTGGAACACCCCGACAACTTGCTGCGCTACGGCAATCCCTGGGAGTTTCCGCGTGCGGAAGTGCTCTACCACGTCAAGTTCGGCGGGCGCGTGGTGCAGTTCTCCGACGAGGACGGCGTGCAGCGCCATCATTGGGTGGACACCGACGACGTGATGGCGATGGCCTATGACAGTCCCATCCCCGGTTTCGCCACCCCCACCGTAAACAACATGCGCTTGTGGGCGGCCAAGGCGTCGCGCGACTTCGAGCTGAAGTATTTCAACGAGGGCAATTACATCAAGGCGGTGCAAGACAAGAACGAGTCGGAAAACCTGTCCAAGGTGCTCTATCCCGAAGACTCCACGACCATGGGCCGCGAACTGCGCCTGAAACAGCAGTATTTCTTCGTCTGCGCATCGCTGCAGGACATCCTGTACCGCTTCAGCAGATTCCACGAAGGCTTCGACGAGCTTCCGGACAAAATCGCAATCCAGCTGAACGATACCCATCCTGCGATCGCCATCCCAGAGCTGATGCGCATCCTCGTGGACCTGAACCATCTGGATTGGGACAAAGCCTGGAACATCACCACCCGCACCTTCGCCTACACCAACCATACGCTGATGTCGGAGGCGCTGGAAACCTGGCCGGTGGCGATGTTCGAGCAACTGCTGCCGCGCCACCTGCAGATCATTTACGAAATCAACCAGCGCTTCCTTACAGAGGTGATGCACAGTTTTCCCGGCGACAACGAAATGCGCCGGCGCATGTCGATCATCGGCGAAGAACAGGGCAAGCGCGTGCGCATGGCGCATCTCGCCATCGTCGGCAGCCACAAGGTCAACGGCGTGGCGCAAATCCATACCGAGCTCATGAAGCAGACCATATTCGCCGATTTCGATCGCTATTACCCCGGCAAGATCATCAACCTGACCTACGGCATCACGCCCCGCCGCTGGTTGAACCAGGCCAATCCGCTGCTCGCGGCTTTGATCACTTCCCGCATCGGCGATGGCTGGCTCAAGAACCTAGACCAGTTGCGGGCCCTGATTCCGCTGGCCGAGGACGCGCAGTTCCGCCAGGAAGTCGCCGCGGTGAAGCGCGCGAACAAGCAGGACCTGGCGGCGAAAGCCAAGCGCTACCTTGGCATGGACATCGACGCCGATTCGCTGTTCGACGTGCAGATCAAGCGCATCCACGAATACAAGCGCCAGCTGCTCAATCTGCTGCACGTAGTGACCCTGTACAAGCGCATCTGCGATGACCCGCAGATCGACACGGTGCCGCGCACCGTGATCTTCGGCGGCAAGGCGGCGCCGGGCTATGCCATGGCCAAGCTGATCATCAAGCTGATCAACGATGTGGCCGACATTGTCAACAACGATGTGCGCGTACACGGCAGGCTGAAGCTGGTGTTCGTGCCCAATTACGGCGTTTCCGTGGCCGAAAGCATCATTCCGGCGGCGGATCTGTCGGAGCAGATATCCACCGCCGGCACCGAGGCCTCGGGCACCGGCAACATGAAGCTGGCCTTGAACGGGGCGCTGACCATTGGAACCCTGGACGGCGCCAATGTCGAAATCCGCAGCGAGGTCGGCGCGGACAATATTTTCATATTCGGGCTCACCACCGATGAGGCCGCCAGGCTGCGCGCGAGCGGCTACCGGCCGGCGGATTATTATCTTGCGAACGACGAATTGCGCCAGGTAATCGACATGATCGCCAGAGGCTATTTTTCGCCGGAGGAACCGGAGCGGTTCCGGCCCATCGTGGACAGCCTGCTCAACAACGGCGATCACTACCTGCTGCTGGCCGACTATGCGTCCTACCTTGCCTGCCAGAAGGAGGTCGAAGCGGCCTACGGCGATCAGCAGCAATGGCTGCGCAAAGTCATCCTCAACGTCGCCAGCATGGGGAAATTCTCCAGCGACCGCACCATCCTGCAATATGCGGAGCAGGTCTGGCAGGCGAAACCCGTAACGCGTTGAAGCGCCGGTTTTCGTGGCTTGACAGCGAAGGCGCGCTCCCGCAACCTCTCGGTCATGTTCCGCATAGGCAATGGCGCCGGCTTCTCCGGCGACCGCATCGATGCGCCGGGTCCGGTGGTGGACACGCTGATCGCGCGCGGCGGGCCGGCCGCGATGTTCTTCGAGGTGCTGGGCGAGCGCACCGTCGCGCTGGCGCAGCTGGAGAAGCGCCGCGATCCCGCGCGCGGCTACGAGCCCATGCTCGAGCGCCTGCTCGAGCCGATACTGGAAAAGTGCGCGCGCCATGGCATCAACATCGTCGGCAATTTCGGCGCGGCCAACCCGGCGGGCGCGGCGCGCGCGATCGCGCGTCTGGCTGAACGCCTCGGACTCGGGGATGTGCGCATCGGCGTGGTCGAAGGCGACGATCTGAGCGGGGACATCGACCTGGCGCAACTCGAAGTGGTTGATGCCGACGCGATGCTCGACCAGGGCGGCAGCGCCATGGTGTCGGCCAACGCCTATCTGTCGGCGCAGCCCATGGTCGAAGCGCTGCGCGCCGGCGCGCAGATCGTGGTCACCGGGCGCTGCGGCGATCCGTCGCTGGCGCTGGCGCCGCTGATCCATCACTACGGCTGGGCCGAAGACGACTGGGCCAGTCTCGCGCTCGGCTCGGCGGTGGGGCATCTGCTCGAATGCGGCTCGCAGGTCACGGGCGGCGTCTACTACGACCCCGGTTTCAAGGACATCCCCGACCCGGCGAACATCGGCTTTCCGATCGCCGAGCTGAGCGCGGACGGGCGCATGGTGATTACCAAGGCCGATGCCAGCGGCGGCGTGGTCAACCTGCAGGTGGTGAAGGAACAGCTGCTCTACGAAGTGCACGATCCCGCCGCCTACATCACGCCGGATGTCACGCTCGATTTTACCGGCGTCAGCCTGCGCGAGATCGGTTCGGACCGGGTCGAAGTGCTGGGCGTGCGCGGCAAGCCGGCGCCGGAGCGCTTGAAAGCCACCGTCTGTTTCGAGGGCGGCTGGCTGGGCGAAGGCGAGATTTCGGTCGCCGGACCGAACTGCCTGGCGCGCGCGAAAAGCATTGCCGAGGTGCTGCTAGAGCGGCTGCGCCGGCGCAAACTGAATGTGCGTCCGCGCGTCGACCTCATCGGCATCGCCAGCGTGCACGACGACGACAGCGGCACGCTGTGGCGCGCCTACACCGGCCCCGAGCCCGCCGAAATCCGCGTGCGCCTGGCGGTGGCGGGTGCCGAGCACGGCGACGTCGACCAGGCCGCGCGCGAGGTGCTCGCGCTCCTGTGCTGCGGGCCGGCGGGTTCGGGCGGCGCGCGCTGGCGCACCACCCAGCGCATCCGCACCCAGTCCTACCTGGTGCCGCGCGCCAGCGTGACGCCGCGCGTAACGGTAAAACCGGCCGGAGAGTGGCTCTGATGGCCGGTCTTTACGATCTCGTCAGGGTGCCGCTGCACGCCGTCGCGCACGGCCGCGCGGGCGACAAGGGCAACCGGCTGAACATCAGCGTGATTCCCTACGAACCCGAGGCCTACGAGTTGCTCGCCGCGCAGCTGACGCCGGAGCGCGTGCTGGCGCTGTTCGCGCACCGGCGCGCGGCCAAGGTGACGCGCTACGACCTGCCGCTGCTGCACGCGTTCAATTTCGTCATCGACGACGTGCTCGAAGGCGGCGTGAACGGCAGCCTCAACCTCGACGGCCATGGCAAGACCAACTCGTTTCGCCTGCTTAGCCTGCAGGTCGAAGTGCCGCCGCGGCTGGTGCGCGCGCCGCGGCGCAGGCGCAAAGACCATCAGGCGCCGTGAGGGCGATCCGGTACCTGCCGCTTAAGCCTGCCGGCTGAAGCGCGCAGCGGGCTCAGTCGATGAGTTTGCGCAGCACGTGGCGGCGGTTGCGCGTGTATGGGCGCACCTCGCCCGGCCAGCGGCCCGAATCGACCGCCTTGGCCCAGGCTTCGCCGACGAGCACCTCGGCGCTTTCCAGCTCGTACACCGCCAGGTACTTCGGCTCGCTTTCCATGACGATTGCTTTCTTCTCGCCGCCGATGAACATGGTCAGCGGCTCCAGCTTGTAGCGCTTTGCGGACACGATGCCGGGCACCTTGAGTATCAGCGGAATGTGCTCGGTGTCGTAGACCTCGTTGAACAGGTCTTCCTTGTCGGGGTCGACGTCCATGCTGACGCTGAACAGATATTTCGCTTTGGCGGCCATGAAAGGGCAATGCTCCGAAGTGGGTTGACGTGGATACTGCTGCTGCGATGTGCTTGAATCTTGCGCGCGGTCATCACGCTGGCCGGCGACCAGGTGCCTGATTGCAACATCCTGCTCTCCCGGTAAGGTCTGCTCGCGGTGGATTCTATCAAGTTTGATTGGCGCCCAAGCGCGCGTTTCCTTGCCGATCTGCCATCGGCTATGATGCGCTCACCGATGACGTTGCAAGGCTGACGAATGGCGGCAGGTCGCAAGGGCTTTACCCTGATGGAAATGATGGTGGTCATCGCGATCATCGGCATTCTGGCGTTGATCGCGGCCCCCAGCTATCTCGACCAGATGATCAGAAAGCAAATCGTCGACGCGCTGCCGCTGGCGGACATCGCGAAGGCACCGGTAGCGGCCGCATGGACCATCGCGCACGCCTTTCCCCGCGACAACGCCGGCGCCGGATTGCCGGTGGCCGACAAGATCGTGAACAATTACATCAGCGCCGTGTCCATCGAAGATGGCGCCATCGACATCACCTTCGGTAACAGCGCGAACTCTACGATCAAGAACAAGGTCCTGAGTATCCGCCCGGCGGTGGTGGACGATGCGCCCATTGTTCCGGTCGCCTGGGTCTGCGGCAATGCCGCGGGGCCCGGCAACATGACAATCAAGGGCGAGAACAAGACCAACATCCCCGCGGCCTACCTGCCGCTCAATTGCCGCGCGCCCGGCAAATAGGAGTCGTAAGGAGTCGCGCCGAAACGATGCTGAAGACGCAGCGCAATCTCGATGGCGACGGATTCGTCGCGGACCTGGCGCGGCGCAGCGCGATCCAATGCGAAAGCCGCGACCCGGCGCGTGCCGCGTGAAACCGAACATTCACATGATCCAGGCACTGTAAGGGTATATTATTATTGCCTAAACCTATTGATCAAAAGTACAGTTGAATCGTCGATCGAAACTCAACACAAGGAGGAGAGGAGCATGAACCGGGACTACAGAAAACCGAGTTACCGAGTATTCTGCACTGCGGCTGTGCTGGCTTTGTCCCTTGCGGCATGCGGGAATAAGCCCCCGGCGACCTCTGCCAAAGTAGAGGGCGCGGCCGAAACGGCTGCGCGCCAGGCGCAACAGGCGGCAGCTGCGGCGGCGCAGAAAAAAGCCGAGGAGCAAAAGGCGCAGGCCGACGCGGCGAAAAAAGCCGCCGACGAAAAGGCGGCTGCAGACAGCGCACTGGCCGGCAAGGTGAAGTCGGCGCTGGCCGCAGCGCCCGGCCTGAAGAAACTGGAATTGGACGTGCGGGCCTCCAACGGCGAGGTGACTTTGTTCGGGACTGCGGACACCAACGCGCAGCGCCACAAGGCGGAAAAGGCCGCCGCCGCCGTGCCGGGCGTGACATCGGTGAAGGACGCGCTGCAGCTAGGGCAGGGCTCGTAACCGCGCTTGGCAATGAACCCGTGCCTGCGCAAGGGAGCAGGAAATGGATAGACCGCGGCTAGGCTATGTGGGCATCGGACTGATGGGTCTGCCGATGACGCGCCGCCTGCTTGAGCGCGGCTACGCGGTCACGGTGTGCGATATCGTCGCGGCACGCACCGAGGCGGCGCGCGCGGCAGGTGCGACGGTTGCGGCTACACCGGCGCAAGCGGTGCGCGGCGCCGATATCGTGCTGCTCAATCTGCCGACCCCCGACGCGGTCGCGCAGGCGGCGTTCGGCGAGCAGGGCGTCGCGTCGGCGCTGCGGCCGCCGCAACTCCTCGTCGATTTCTCCACGGTCAAGGTCGAGCAGGGACGCGCATTCGCCGCGAAGCTGCGCGAGCAGACCGGATGCGGCTGGGTCGACGCGCCGGTTTCCGGAGGACCGCCCGCCTGCGCTGCCGGCACGCTGACCGTGATGGCCGGCGGCGACGCGGCCGAGATCGAACGCGTGCGGCCGTTGATGGCGGACATCGCGGGCCTATTCACGCCCATGGGCGCGTCGGGCGCCGGCCTGGCCGCCAAGATGATCAATCAGCTGATCGTCGGCTGTTCCTTTGCGGTGCTCGCGGAAGCGGTGGTTCTCGCCGAAGCCGCGGGCATAGACGCAGCGCGCATCCCCGAGTGCCTTGCCGGCGGCTACGCCGACAGCTCGATGTTGGAGAAGGTCTATCCGCGCATCGTAGCGCGCGATTTCGCCCCACAGGGCTACGCGCGGCAGCTGCTCAAGGATCTCGAAATGCTGAACGAGTTCGCCGGCGGGCTGAAGTCGCCCTTGCCGATGAGCGGTCAGGCCCTGTCGCTGTATCGAATGCTGGTCCACCTTGGCTACGCCGAGCTCGATACCGCCGCGGTATTCAAGCTGTACGAACGGGCAGGCTCGCCCTGATCGCGTGGCGCGTTTGCTCATGCGGGCCCGCGGCAGCCGTTATAATCAGTGAAGAAAAAGCGAGGAGCAAAGGGTATGGCGAGCATGAGTTATGTGCACGGGGCGTCGGTCGAACCTCTGATCGGCAGCAGCATAGGCGCGTATTTCGACGCCGTCTGCGCGCGCCACCCCGAGCGCGAAGCGCTGGTGGTGCGCCACCAGAACGCGCGCCTGAGCTATGCCGCCTTGCGCGCCGAGGTGGACCGCGTCGCCTGCGGACTGATCCGTCTCGGCCTGCAGCCGCGCGACCGCGTCGGCATCTGGTCGCAGAACAATCTGGAATGGGTGCTGACGCAATTCGCCACCGCCAAGGCCGGCCTGATCATGGTCAACATCAACCCGGCCTACCGCCGCACCGAGCTCGAATATGCGCTGAACAAGGTCGGCTGCCGCGCGCTCATCCTGTCGCCGAGTTTCAAGGCCAGCAATTACATCGAAATCATCAACGATCTCGCGCCGGAATTGCAGCACAGCGCGCCCGGACGCCTGCGCAGCACGCGCCTGCCGCAGCTGGAGATGGTGATCCGGCTGGGCGAAGAGCGCAGCGCGGGCATGCTCAACTTCAGTTCCCTGCAACAGCCACCCGGTGCCGCGGAGCTGGCGCATCTGCAGGCGCTCGTGGATCTGCTGCAATTCGACGACCCGATCAACGTCCAGTTCACCTCCGGCACTACCGGCGCGCCCAAGGGTGCAACCCTGTCGCACCACAACATACTCAACAACGGCTATTTCATCGGCGAGGCGATGCGCCTGACGCCCGAGGACCGGCTGTGCATACCGGTGCCCCTGTATCACTGTTTCGGCATGGTGCTGGGTAA
>DAIDTN010000148.1 GCA_027457185.1 Burkholderiales bacterium
CGGACAGACTGCGTTGACGCGTATTTCCGGGCCGAGCACGCGCGCGAGCGACATGGTCAGGGTGTTGAGCGCCCCCTTGGACGCGGCGTAGGCGATGCTCGAACCCATGCCGTTCTTGCCCGCGATCGAGGACACGTTGACGACTGCCGCGCGCCCGTTGCGTTTCATCGCCGGCGCGCAGGCGCGCACCATCTGGTAGGCGCCGACCACATTGACCGAGTAGATGCGCTGAAAATCCTCGGCCGAGAGCGCCTCCAGATCGCTATGATCGGCGAACTTGGTGGCGCCGGCATTGTTGACAAGCGCATCGATGCGGCCCCACTTGTCCATTGCGGACGCTGCCAGACGGCGGCAATCGGCGTCCTGCGCGACGTCGGCCTTTATCAGCAGCGTCTCCGCGCCGGCGGCCTCGCACGCCCTCTGCGTTGCGCGCGCCGCGTCCTCGCTTTTGCTGTAGTTGACCACCACGCGTGCGCCTTTGCCGGCGAGCAGGACCGCGCTGGCGGCGCCGATGCCGCTGGCGGATCCGGTGACGATGCAGACTGCGTTCTTGAGTTCCATGACTCGGCCTCGAAAGATATGAACAGCGTTATTTCAGACCGTCGCGACCGGAGTCGCGGGCGAACCGACCGCGCCGGGCAAGCGCAGCGGCGGCGCGGTAAGCAGGAAGCGGCTGCGCCGGTGGGCGCGCAGCCATAGCGCGAGTTCCTTCAGGTACCAGATCTCGCCCAGGTGCACGCCCAGCTTGAACAGGCAGTGCTCGTGCAGCGGCATCGCCGCATGCCGGCCCGGCAGCTCCCGCGCCGGCAACAGCTCCACCGCGTAATTGTCCGCGATCAGCGCCGCCACCCCGCTGTCCGTGACCCATTGCAGCAGCTTGTCGTCGCGGCCATCGAGGCCGAGGTAGGCGGCGTCCAGTTTCTTCATGTCGACTTCGCGCCCCATCTCCATGATCACGTCGGACCAGCCGGTGTAGAAGCAGGCCATGTCGCCGGACTCCACCTCCACCTTGTCGGCTTCCAGCACGCGCATCAGCTCGTCGTAGCCCACCGCCTTGCGGCAGCGGCCGAAATGCGCGAACAGATCGAGCATCACCGCGCGCCCCTGCACGCAGCCCTCGGCCATGTTTTCTATGCCCAGGCGCCTCGCCTCGCTGCCCTCGTAGCAGCCCCAGGGCGAAAGTTGGTCCGACTGCGGCGCAACGATATGCTCGCCCGCACGCCAGCCGTTGTAGAACACGGTTTCGGCGACGGCGTCGCCGTCGGCATCGAACTGCGAGCCCACATGGGCGAAACTGTCCCACTGGGTCGAGTACTGCAGCCAGATCAGCACGCCGTCGTCGCAGACCACGTCGGTGTGCTGCGGGTTTTCTCCGGAGAGCAGGAAATTGAAGTTGGCGCGGCCGGAGCGCGCCGTGGCGAAGCGCTGCGGCGGCCGGCGGCGCGCGTTGACCTTGTTGCCGCCGGGATAATCGAGCGGCAGCGACAGGCAGAAGCGCGCACCCGCCTGCACCTCGGCCACACCCTGCAGCACCTTCTCCGGCGTAATCAGGTTCATGCGGCCGCGCTGGTCATCGGGGCCGAAATCCCCCCAGTTCGAGCCGGGGGGGCGCTGCTTCCATCTGGGCGGCATTCGCTTATCCCCGAATGGTCACGAACAAAACTGTGCGCGGATCATGCCTTCGACGCCGTCGCTGCCGACTCCTGCTCCTGCAGCGCGCGCCACATGACTTTGCCGGTGGCCGACTTGGGCAGCGCGTCGACGAATTCGACCATGCGCGGACACTTGTACGCGGCCATATTGGCTTTGCACCATTCGATGATGTCCTCGGCGCGCACCTTGCCCCTGCTCGCGGCCTTGAGCACCACCATCGCCTTCACCGTCCCGCCGCGGTAGGCGTCCTTCGCGCCGATGATGCAGGCCTCCTGGATGTCCGGATGCGCATACATCATCGCCTCCACCTCGGCCGGCCAGACCTTGAAGCCGGAGGCGTTGATCATGCGCTTCAGGCGGTCGACGATGAAGAAATAGCCGTCCTCGTCGTAGCGCCCGAGGTCGCCGGTGCGAAAGAAATGTTTGCCGTCGCGTTCGATGAACGCGGCCCGGGTCGCATCCGGCTGGTTCCAGTATCCGGTGAACACCTGCGGGCCGGCGGAGATGATCTCGCCGGTCTCCCCCGGTCCGAGTTCCTTCAGCGTGTCCGGATCGATGACCCGCGCTTCGGTATTGCAAAGCGGTATCCCGAGGCACTGGCGTTTGGGCCGGCTGGGGTGATTGCTGTGCGTGGGCGCGGCAGTCTCGGTGAGCCCGTAACCCTCGCAGAACTCCAGTCCGGTCAGATCGTACAGGCGCTTGGCCACGGCTTCGGGCATGGCCGCGCCGCCGCCGGAGATGCCGCGCAGGCTCGCCAAGCTGTCCGACTTGAAATTCGGGCTGGCGAACAAGTCGATCACCATGGTCGGAATATTGATCCAGTTCGTCACCTGGTGGCGCTCGATCAGCTTCAGCGCGAGCTCGCGGTCCCAGCGCGTCATCACCACGATGCCGGCGCCCAGGTAGATGTTGCCGTTCATCAGCATCTGCATGCCGGTGACATGGAAAAACGGCACCACCGCGAGCGAAACGTCGTCAGCCGAGCCGCGCGCCCAGACCCCGGCGATCGCGATCGTACCCATGAGCGTGCGGTGCGTGTGCATGCAGCCCTTCGGGTTGCCTGTCGTGCCCGAGGTGTAAGGCAGGGCGGCAAGGTCGTCCGGCCCGGCCCGGTGCGGTCCGGGCACGCGCGCGGCCGCCAGCGCCTCGCCCCAGCCGATGATGCCGGGCGCCGACGCCGGCGCGGGCAGCTTGAAGAAATCCGGCAGCGGCAGGTCGGTGGCGGGATCGATGTAATCGGCGTAATTGGCGTAGATGATGCGCGTCAGGTTCTGCGTCGCGAGCAGCGGCGCGATGCGCGGCAACAGTTCCTGGCCGCAGATCGCGATCTTCGCCCCGGCATCGGACGCATAGAGCGTCAGTTCCGCGGTGAGGTTCATCGGATTGACCGGCACCACCACCGCGTCGGCGCGCAGGATGGCGTAATAGGCGATGACGAACTGGGGGCTGTTCTGCATGTCGAGCAGGACCCGGTCGCCGCGGCGCAGGCCGCAGTCCTGCTGCAGATAGCCCGCGAGCGCGTCCGCCTGCGCCTTGAGTTCGGCGTAACTGAGCTTGCCGCCGTAGAAGAAAATCGCGGTCTTGCGCGCATAGCGCATGGCCGCGACTTCGAGGTTGTAGCAAAGGCTGGTCTCGGGCAGCGGGAACTGCTTGGGCACGCCCATGGGCCAGTGCTTGTAGTGTCTGTCCTGCACGTTTCTCCTCCTGGGAGTAATTACGAGATGAGGGGATACCTCCCCTCATGCTCCCCTAAGTCAGGGCCCGTTCAGGTAATCCTGGATCGGCCCCGAAAGCTCTGCCCCACGCGCGCGGCGCGCGGGAGTTTTCTGCGTCAACCGTACTGCCGCGTCACCCACTCGGCCACGCAAGCCGGCTTGTCCGAGCCCTCGCGCTCCACGGTCACGCCCCAGGTGAGTTGGTTCCCACCCTTGATGTTTTCGAACTTGGTCAGAACGAAGCGCCCGCGGATGCGCGAACCGGCCGGTACCGCATCGGTAAAGCGCACCCGGTTCAATCCGTAGTTGACGCCCATTTTCATGCGGCTCACATCGACCGTACTCTCCAGCAGGTGCGACAGCAGCGACAGCGTGAGAAAGCCGTGCGCGATAGTGCCGCCGTAGGGCGATTCGCGCTTGGCCCGCTCCGGATCGATATGGATCCACTGCGGATCGGCGATGGCACGGGCGAATTGGTCGATGCGCTCCTGGCCGACTTCGAACCAGGGCGAGACGCCGACCTCCTGGCCGACGTGCAGATGCAGTTGGGTAATGTCGTTCATAGGCCGGCATTTTGCCATGAAATGCGCGGCACAACGTCGCTGCGATTGCGCCGCGGGCCGAACCGCAGCAGAATGCATCCGCGGCAGGGGGTATCCATTCCGCTGCGCTACGCTTTGACTCCATCCGAAACCGACGCAAAGGCCGCCAGCATGCCCGCCACAGCGAAACTGTTCCTCGTAGTCGGCGCTATCGCCGCCCTGCTGGCGGTTGCATTCGGCGCGTTCGGCGCGCACGCACTGAAGACGCGCATCGCGCCGGAACTGATGCCGGTATACAGGACCGGCGTCGAATATCACTTTTACCACGCGCTGGGCCTGATGCTCATCGGCCTGGCCGCGTTTCACCTGCCCGAGTCCGCCTGGCTGCGCAGCGCGGGCTGGGCCATGCTCACCGGCATCGTGCTGTTCTCGGGCAGCCTCTACCTGCTGGCGCTCACCGGCCTCGCCTGGCTGGGCGCAATCACGCCATTTGGCGGCACCGCCTTCATCGCCGCCTGGGCACTGTTCGCGGCTGCCATCATCAAAGCCTAGGAGGTTCGATGGAGCGCAAGCGCGTGGGTATTGTCATTTTCAACGACATCGAGGTGCTGGATTTCTGCGGCCCGTTCGAGGTGCTCTCGGTGGCGCGCCTCGACGAAGCACGCCGCCGCGACCAGCCTTCGCCTTTCGAGGTATTGCTGGTCGCGCAAAACGCCGCAGCGGTGACCACCACCGGCGGCATGAAGGTCCTGCCGCACGCCACCTTCGACGGCTGCCCGCCCTTGGATATTCTCGTCGTGCCGGGCGGCTGGGGCACACGCGCCGAAATGAAAAACGAGCGCATGCTCGCGTTCGTCAAAGCGCGCGCGGCCCAGGTCGAGACCCTGACGTCCGTGTGCACCGGATCGCTGATCCTCGGCAATGCCGGCCTGCTCGACGGTTTGCGCGCCACCACGCATTGGCGTTCGCTCGGTCTGATGCAGGAGTTGTTTCCCCGGGTTGCGGTCGATACACAATCGCAGGTGGTCGAGCATGGCAGGGTACTCACCTCGGCGGGCATCTCCGCCGGCATCGACATGGCGCTGCGGCTGGTGGCGCGCCATTGCGGCGAGCCGGTAGCACGCGCGACCGCACGCCATATGGAATACCCGTACCCCGAGTCCAATGCGCGCCGGGTGCCGGCGCCGCCGCTGTAGCCCTCGACTGCCGGCACCTGGTCCACCCCGCGCGCGAAGATCCCGCCACATCCCCGCGCGGCGGACGCTGCGGCTGCGCATGATCGCAGAAACTGCTCCAAGCTTATTCTTGAGACGCTCCGGCAAGCGGCATACACTTGCCTCATGGCGCCTTGCGGCTGACCGGTCGGCATCCACCCTCGGAGACTAAGATGACAAACAGCTTGGCTGACACCCCGCCAGAGCCGCAGGCCGGGAATTTCCGCGCCGAGGGGCGCACGGTCGCGGCCGGCCGCGGCTGGGACTGGATTGTCGAAGCCTTCGCCTTGTTCCGCCGGCAGCCGGGCATGTGGATCTTGATCGTGGTCCTTGCCGGCATACTGCTTGCCGCCATCGGCATGGTCCCCGTTCTGGGTTCTCTCGCCAACGCGCTGATGTTTCCGATTTTCGGCGCCGGCCTGATGCTGGGCTGCAAGGCGCAGGACCAGGGCGGCACGCTGGAACTCCCCCATCTTTTCGCCGGCTTCAAGCACCGGACCGGCGACCTGGTGCTGGTGGGCGTGTTCAACCTCGTCGGCTGGGTGCTCATTGCCTTCGCCGCGGCCGCCGTGATCGGCGGCGGCGTGTTCATGGGCATCATGCGCGGCGGATTGCCGGGCGCGGGCATATCCATCCTGCTGATGCTGATTGCCCTGCTGCTGGTCGCGTGCCTGTCGATGCCGCTGTATATGGCGATCTGGTTCGCGCCGGCGCTGATCGTGTTGCACGAGGTCGCGCCGATGGCTGCACTCAGGGCGAGCTTCTACGCCTGCCTGAATAACTGGTTACCTTTCCTGATCTACAGCGTGGCGCTGCTGGTGCTGGGCCTGGTCGCCGCGATCCTGGCCGGTCTGGGTTACCTGGTTCTGGTCCCGGTGCTGGCCGCGTCGGTGTATACGGCCTACCGCGATATTTTCTGCGCCGGCCAATAAAACTCCCCCCTTGCGTCGACGAAGCGCTTGTCGCGCCACCGCGGTTCGTTTGCGGTAAGCTAGGCGCCGCAGCGCAAGAGTACGATCTCAATTCCCGCAGAAGGCACAAGAAACGTGAGCACGAATCCGCAGCGGCTGCGCCTGGGCATACCCAAAGGCAGCCTGCAGGAAACCACGCAGAAACTTTTCATCCGCGCCGGCTACGACCTGCGCATCTCCGGCCGCTCCTACTACCCCGATATCGACGACGCGGAGATCGAGTGCATCCTGATCCGGCCGCAGGAAATGTCGCGCTACGTCGGCCAGGGGATCCTCGACTGCGCCATCACCGGCCTGGACTGGATTCTGGAGAACGACATCGACGTGGCGCAGATCGCCGACCTGCGCGCGCCCTGGCCGAACTACGGCCCGGTGCGCTGGGTGATGGCGTCCAAAGACGACTCGCCGTTTCACAGCGTCAAGGATCTCGAGGGTCGCCGCATCGCCACCGAGGCGGTAGGCATGACCAGGCGTTTCCTGGCGCAGCACGGCGTGCAGGCAAATGTGGAATTCTCGTGGGGCGCGACCGAAGTCAAGCCGCCGATCCTGGCCGATGCGATCGTGGACGTGTCCGAAACCGGCGCCTCGCTGCGGGCGAACAACCTCAAGATCATGCACGTCGTACTGGAGAGCACGCCGCGCTTCATCGGCTGCCACGATTCGCTCAAGGACGGCTGGAAAAGCGCAAAAATCGACTGCGTGCTGATGTTGCTGAAGGGCGCAATCGCGGCCGCGACGCGCGTACTGCTGTCGATGAACCTGCCGCGGGAGAAAGTCGACGCCGTGCTGAAACTTCTGCCGGCGCTGGCGACGCCGACGGTGTCGACGCTGGCCGATCCGCACTGGGTCGACCTGTCCACCGTGGTCGACGAAAAGAAGGTGCGCGAGCTGATCCCCCGGCTCTACGCCGCGGGCGCGCGCGGCATCATCGAACTGCCGCTGAACAAGATCGTCGAGTAGGGTCATCCGGAACGCAAGCGGCCGGGCGCGCGCCGCATATAGGTGTAGCTACACGCATATGCTATGATCGCGCCATGTCGACCGGCTCCTCCGTCCCGATGTTCGGCTGCACCTGTGCGCGGCTGCGCAAGCTGACGCGCCGGGTGACGCGCATTTACGATGCGCACCTGGCCGCCCAGGCGATCAAGGTCACCCAGTATTCGCTCCTCGCCAACGCCGCCCGCGGCGAGCGCAGCGTGTCCGAGTTTGCCGCCGAACTGGAAATGGACCGCAGCACGCTCAGCCGCAATCTGGCGCCGCTCGCGGCGCAGGGCTGGGTGAGCATTTCGATCGGCGCCGATCCGCGCAGCCGCCGCATCGGCGTCACCGCCGCCGGCCGGCGCAAGCTCAGGGCCGCCCTGCCGCTATGGCGCAAGGCGCAATGCGAAGTCGAAGCTCTGCTCGGCAAAGCGGGCGTCGGCGAACTGCACAGCGGGATCGAACGCGCGCTCGCCGCACTCCCCAACCCATCAGGAAAACGATGATGAGCGCCAGGCGTCAATACTGGATGCTGGTCGCCTCCGCTGCGCTGATACTCGCGGTAACCATGGGCATCCGCAATACGCTGGGCCTGTTCGTGTCGCCGCTGAATACGTCCACCGGCCTCGGTATCGTCACGGTGAGCTTCGCGCTCGCCGTCGGCCAGCTCGTGTGGGGCGTGGCCCAGCCCGTCTTCGGCGCGCTCGCCGACCACGCCGGCTCGGTCAGGATCATCGCTGTCGGTGCGGTGCTGCTGGCACTGGGGCTGGCGCTTACGCCGTTCATGCATTCCAGCCTCGGCTTGATTCTGCTTCTCGGGGTGGTAGCCGCGGCCGGAGCGGGCGGCGGCAGCTTTTCCATTCTCATGGGCGCCGCGGCGCAACGCCTGCCGGCGGAGCGCCGCGCCTTCGCCTCGGGCTTTATCAACGCCGGCGGATCGTTCGGCCAGTTCGTGTTCGCGCCGCTGGCGCAGGCGCTGATCGGCGCTTTCGGCTGGGTCACGGCGCTGCTCGCACTCGCCGCCTCCGCCCTGCTCACCATCCCGCTGGCGCTGCCGCTGCGCGACAAGCATCACGGCGGCCCGACGGTCCGCGTGGCCGGCATCAGTCTGTCCGAACAGACGCTGCTCGCATTCAAGGACCGCAGCTATCTGTGCCTGCATGCGGGCTTTTTCACCTGCGGCTTTCACATCGCCTTCCTCGTCACGCACCTGCCGGGCGAGGTCGCGCTGTGCGGGCTCCCGGCCTCGGTTTCGGCGGCATCGCTCGCGATCATCGGCCTCGCCAACATCGCCGGCAGCCTCGGCGTCGGCTGGCTGGCGCAAACCTACCGC